>CAZBAY010000108.1:0-2921 GCA_964489945.1 uncultured Planctomycetia bacterium | reverse complement strand
CACGCGCCGGATCCCGCCGTTCCCGACCGGCGGTTGTTCCTCTTTGAGACGCAAGAAGGACAGGTTTTCTACCGAGAAACCATCGATTGGCTCTACGACGGTCCCCAGGGGCCGATGATCTCCGGAGAGAAATACACGGAGCTTTTGGACATTTTGGAAACGTACCGGGAATTTGAACGCGCCCGGGAAGCCGGCGACGCGGCGGCCCAACAGGCGGCGGGGCAGGCGTTTGCCGGGAAAGTCGCGAACCTCCATTCGCTCGATGACATCGAGGCGCAGGAATATTTCGTCCAGTGGCTCAATATGCATTCGATCGACGCGCCGTCCGTTGAGCGCGACGAGGATGTGAAGCCTTTGACGGTGAGCATCTCGGCGTTCAACGAATTCGTCAATCAGAGGTTCGATTCGCGGAACCGTTTCAATACGATCGAGGATCTCCGCAGGCATTTGCCGGAGCTTCTATCGACGGAAGAGGGAAGAAGGTATTTTGCGGGGGACAATAACGCGACGCGCAATACGGGCAACGCGGGCGGCATTGAACTGCTTCGTCAGCCGGGCACGCTTGAGCTCATTTCGCCGGAATTGCGTGATGAATTAAGACAACTTTACCAGGACGCGAACGGAAATTACAGCGACGCGCGGTTCCAGGAAGCGTTGCGCGACCCGCAAACGATCATCCGGCTCACCACCTACGGGAATACGGATGCCGATGCTTACATCCTGGAGTGGGCGAATACGTTCTATAACGACCTCGATAGCCTCGTGAGCCGCGGCTCGGCGGGTTACGGACGGGGTGTCGCGCTCGCGGAAACCAAGTTTTCACGGCTCAAGGCGGCTTACGCCAATCAATGGGGGTACTTCCTCGATACGTTTGACGGTATCTCGCTTGAAGACGCTCAGCGTCTTTTGGATCCCTCTCTCTCGGCCGTCGAGACGGCCAATATCCTCGTGCGGGCGACCGGCCTGCCCCGCCGCGACATTGACCGCCAGATGCGCAACTGGGCCGCTCACCGGACGGAAAACGTTTACAAGACCTTTGACACCTATTTCCACGCGATGCGCCGACGCTATGCCGCCCTCGCGCGCCGCCTCCACCCCGATTTCGATGAAGTGCAAGTTCAGCGATGGGTGAACCAGAAAGTCCAATTTATCCTTTATTATGGGGCCGGCGCCGTTCCGTTCGACCTCCGGACGGATATGGTGGATTATTTTTCTGATCTCATGAGGACGAATACGACGACCACTTTCGCGACCGATTTTGGTGCCAACGGCAGAGGCATTCCCGCGGCGGACCCCAACAACCCCGCGGATGTCGTGCTCGTGACGGGCGGTCTTCCGCTCAATCCGACCAAATTCAACGCGTGGGCGCAGAGACTGCCTCACACGCGGACCGGTTTCTGGTTCGCGCTCGACGCGGGACATCGCGGCGCGGTCGGCGACGTCTGGGGCATGCCCAACGTGATGCGCCTCTTTGACGATCCGAAGACGAGTTGGATCTCTTTTGGCTACCACACTTATGGCGAACGGTGGGGCAAGGTGACGGAATTTGGCGGTGTGTCCGAGACCGCTTTCAACAACGTGATCCGTCCCGTTTATGCCTATCTTCTGGGCACGGACATCAATGTCGGCAAGGGCCTCGCGCGGATCTCAGCCATCGCTGAGGGCGACCGGTCGAAGATCTCCGAAGACACGGCGATCTCGGACGACCAGATCCTGAAGGGCGAGAAGCTGGTTTACACCCACAAGATCCTGATCCGGCAGTCGTTCGAGAAAACGCTTTTTGAGGCGAATACCTTCATCACGCGCTTCGGGTCGGCCATCATCGAGCTTCTGCTTTCGCCGACTTTCCAGGAGATCCTGGAGCGCCCCGATATCCACTGGACGACGAAGATCACGATGCTCTTCCAGAGGGATTTTTACATCCGGAAACAATGGATCGTCTTCACGAACATCATGATGTTCATCGGCGCGTTCTTCCTGCCGTGGAACATCTTCGCGTTCGTTTTCGTGCCGTGGGCGTTCGTCTTCGCGGCGCTCCTCTTGGCGCAGACGATGAATATCGGCGCGATGCAGGCGCATCTCCAGCGGCGGTCTCAGTTCACCGGAAGGTTCACACGGGTCAAGGCGGTCTTGAGCTTCTTCAAAAATTTCGCGGGGTACTTCTTCTATTACACCGTCATGATCCCCAAACACTCGGCCCGGGTCTCAGAGGGCCTGAAGCGGCAGGGCGTGTTCACGCTGACGCCGCGCTCCAGCGATACGATCACGCGCTCTGACCGTGAAGTCTACGACGAATTTAAAACCTCGATACGCCTGGGCGTGGTCCTGACGGCGCTGGCGATCTTCACGCCGCTGAGCATCGTCGGCATCGCCGCCAATATTTTCTTCTTCGCGATGGTGCTTGGCTGGTGGTTGACGCCCTTTCTCATGAATTACCGGGCGAACCTCGGCGCGCGTATTTTCCGCGGCCTTGCGGGGGCCATTAAAGCGGTCGGTTGGACGGTCCGCGACCTTCTCATGGGTACGCTGAATATCGGAAGAGGCTTCATTATTCGTCAGGAATTCCGCGGACTTGTCCGCTCGCTCGCAAAGCGCCACAGCGCGGATCTCTACCAGATCGGCCAGATCACGGACGTCGCCGGGCGCTCCCAGAGGGCGCTTGAGCTCGCCGACCGCGTCTGGAGCGGGCTCAGCCAAAGAGAAGTCAATACGGTTTCACAGAAAATGCTCTTCGGTCCGTATGCCGAAGGCCGTCGTGTCCTGCTCACCAGAAGCCTCTATTTTGAGATCGCCAAACGGGCGGGGTTACAGCCGGTTCCCCCTGCCACGGCTCCCGCGGCGGCTCCCGTTCAGCAGCCTGCACCGACGCCCGCGGCTCCCGTTCAACCGACCGCGCCGCCCGCAACGGGTCCTTTTTCCCG
>CAZBAY010000107.1:0-2476 GCA_964489945.1 uncultured Planctomycetia bacterium | reverse complement strand
GGTCGTGCCGGCCTCCGTGGGCCTTATCGCGCTGTCCGAACCTATCATCCGTATCATTTTTGAGCGCGGAAAGTTTGACGCCTATTCGACGGCGATCACGTCGAGCGCCCTCTATTTTTACGCGTTCGGGCTATTGTCCTGCTGCTTCATCAAGATCTTCGTGAACGCGTTCTACGCGATGCACGATACGAAAACGCCCGTGAAGATCACGTTCGTGTCGCTCGCGCTCAATATCGTGTTCTGCCTGGTCTTGATGAAACCGCTGAAGATCGGGGGGCTCGCGCTCGCGTCAAGTCTCTCAGCGACCGTGAACATGCTGCTTCTCTATAAGGCGCTGCGCCGCAAGCTCGGCGGGCTGGACGAAGAGAGGATCCTGAAGACTTTTCTTAAAATTGCCGTCGCGGCGGTCTTGATGGGCTTCGCGGCTCTGGCTTACAACACATTTATTCTCGACGCGCAGTTCGCCAGCCGCCGGCTCGTCCAGGCGGCTTATCTTTTTGGAGGTATTTTCCTCAGCATTCTCGTTTATTTCGGCCTGGCGTTCCTTCTGAGGATCGAAGAAACCAAGGCGCTCTTCTCATGGCGACCGAGATCCCCCCGGACCTAAAGAGCAGGATCGCCACGCTTCCGGACCATCCCGGCGTCTATCTATTTAAAGATAAAAAAGGCGCACCCGTCTACATCGGCAAGGCCCTTTCCATCCGGAAGCGCGCGCTTTCGCATTTCCGCTCTTTTGGGGAAAGTTTTTCTAAGGAAGGGGTCATGCTCGGTGAGGTGCAGAGCATTGATTTCGTCAAAACGCCCACCGAAGCCGAGGCGCTTCTTCTTGAGGCGAGCCTCGTTAAAGAAAACCAGCCCAAGTACAACCAGCTCTTGAAGGACGACAAGAGCTACCCCTTTCTCAAGATAACGAACGAGGAATTCCCCCGGCTTCTCATCGTACGGGCGCGGAAAGCCGACGGGGGAAAATATTTCGGCCCGTTCACGGAGGCGGGGCTTTTGAGAAAAGCGGTCGACCTGTTGCGGCGGCTTTTTCCGATGAGGACCTGCAATCCTATGCCCGACAAGGTCTGTCTCATGTACCACATCGGTCAGTGCAAGGGGCCGTGCGTGGGAGAGATCGACAAACGGCAGTACGGTGAAATGGTCAAAGAACTCGGGTATTTTCTCGAGGGCCGCCGCGAGGCGCTTATCCGGAACCTCCTGCGGCGCATGAAAGAGTATTCCCAGCATCGCGAATACGAAAAAGCGAAAGCGGTCTATGAGGAGATCCAGGCGCTCTCCGCGTTCTCGAAACCGAAAAAGGTGGAGTCCGCGAGCGTGCTCAACGAGTTGATGGACGCGCTTTTATTGCCGCAGCTTCCTATCCGCATCGAAGGGTTCGACATTTCCAATATCATGGGCAAGGAGGCGGTCGGTTCAATGGTCGTTTTCGTGAACGGCAAGCCGTCGCGCGCCGACTACCGGCTTTTCCGGATCAAAACGGTGAAGGGGATCGACGATTATGAAATGATGCGGGAGGTCGTGCGCCGCCGTTACACGCGCGTGCTGGAGGAAAAGACCCGGCTGCCCGATCTTGTGCTGATCGACGGGGGCAAGGGGCATCTGTCCGCCGCCAGAAAGGAGCTCGATCTTTTGAATTTAAAGGAGCTTCCGGTGATCTCGATCGCCAAGCAGCACGAACACATCTTTTCCCCGGGAAAAGAAACGCCTTTTATTTTTCCCCAGAGCTCTCCCATTCTGCACCTCGTTCAGCGTTTGCGCAACGAGACCCACCGCTTCGCGATCACGTATTTCCGCCGGCTCCACAAAAAAGAGGCGATGGTCTCGGTGCTCGACAGCGTTCCCGGGATAGGACCGAAGACGAAGGAGAGACTTCTCAAAAAATTCGGTTCGGTTTCGAAGATCAAAAAGCTCTCGGAAGAGGAGCTCGTCGCGCGTGGCGGACTTCCGCGGAAGACCGCGCGGAACGTAATCGAAAAGTTTTTATGATAAACTTATAAAAGGAAAGGGAGGTAGACCATGGCGATCCTCGTGACGAAGAAGAAACCGAAGGCGATCGAGCTTGTGCCGACGCTGAAAAAGTACTTTCAGGAGAAACTGGCCGCGGAGCTCGGTCCGCATGACCTGAAGCACCTGATCGACACCGGGCACACGAATCTCGTGATCCTCGACGTGCGCTCAAAAGAGGGTTATCGCGAAGGGCATATTCCCAGCGCGGTGAATATCCCGTTCGAGCAGCTTCCCAAGCGCCTCAAGGAGCTTCCCAGGAACAAGGAGATCGTCAGCTACTGCTGGAATGTGACGTGTCTTCTTTGCACGAAGGCCTCGTATTTCCTGGCCTCCAACGGGTATATCGCCCGCGAGATGATAGGCGGGATCGAGTCTTGGAAGAACGCCGGTTTTCCCATCGAGAAATAAATTAACAGTCTGCTGCAAAAGCCTCATCTGCCGCGTTGCTCAGTCGTTCACTTGT
>CAZBAY010000106.1:0-4635 GCA_964489945.1 uncultured Planctomycetia bacterium | reverse complement strand
ATGAGCACCGCGGAGATGGGTCTGACCCGCGCCGATATGATCCGCGAAGGCAAGATCCACGGCATCTGCTCGACCGGCGCCAATCTTGAGGAGGATATTTTTAATCTCGTCGCGCATGACCACTATAAGCGCGTCCCGAATTACCGCAATCTAACGAACGAAGAGGAAGTGGCGCTTCGCGAGGGCGGCTGGAACCGCGTCACCGACACCTGCATCCCCGAGGAAGAGGCGATGCGCCGGATCGAGCGTCAGGTGCTGAAGTTCTGGCAGAAGGCTGATAAAGAGGGCAAGCGCTATTTCCCCTACGAATACATGTATCAGCTTTTAAGCAGCGGTGTGATCAAGGAGTCCTACCAGATCGACCCAAAGAATTCTTGGGTGATGGCCGCGATGGAAAAAAATATCCCGATCTACACGCCGGGCTGGGAAGATTCGACGCTCGGCAATATTTTCGTGGCGAATGTCATGCGCAAGGAAGTCTCCAATTTTCATGTCGTCAAATCCGGCGTTGAGATGATGGAAGCTTTGATCGGCTGGTATAAACAGAACAGCCAAACGCAAACGATCGGCTTTTTCCAGATCGGCGGCGGCATCGCGGGTGATTTTCCGATCTGCGTCGTGCCCCTCATTCAGCAAGACCTTAAGGAACCGTGCAAGCTCTGGGGTTATTTCTGCCAGATCTCCGACAGTACGACGTCCTACGGCTCCTACAGCGGCGCCGTTCCCAACGAAAAGATCACGTGGGGGAAGCTTGACGGCAACACGCCGAGATTTGTCATTGAGTCTGACGCGACGATCGTAGCGCCCCTCATTTTCGCCTACGTCCTCGGAAAATAATCCGTTTGAGCAGATCCGCGAAGGACCTCACGCGTTTCAAAAAAGATCTCATCGAGCTTCTCCAGGGCGAAGGTGCCGGCGGCACTGAGTCGCAGATCTATTACGAGATGCTTTCCAACATCGGCCAGCTCCGCGCCGAAAAACTCGATATCCTGGAGCTCCGCCTCCTCAACACGGCCTTCAAAGAGCTGCGCTACGCGCTGAAAGTTTTCAAACCTTACCGCTCGATCCCGAAGGCCGCCGTTTTCGGATCGGCCCGAACCCATGTGGATCACGCCAATTACAAGATCGCGACCGAATTCGGAAAAAAACTCGCCAAAAAAGGATGGATGATCATCACCGGAGGCGCCTCGGGCATCATGGAAGCGGCGATGCGCGGGGCGGGGGCGAAGAACAGCTTCGGTCTCAACATCATGCTGCCGTTCGAGCAGGAAGCCAATCCGGTGATCCGCGGGAATCCCAAGCTCGTTTTTTTCAAATATTTCTTCACGCGGAAACTCATGTTCCTCAAGGAATCGGAGGCGACCGTTCTTTTTCCGGGAGGCTTCGGCACCTTTGACGAGGGCTTCGAGTCGTTCACGCTCGTGCAGACCGGGAAGTCAAAACCGAGGCCTCTGGTTCTTGTCGATCCGCCCGGAAGTCTTTTTTGGGAAAGAGCACTCACGCTTTTCAAGCTGAACTTCGAGGACACGGGGCTCATTTCCCCCGGCGACCTCCGGCTCATGCGGCACTATCAAGACCCGGCCGCGGCCGTCGGGGAGCTCATCGGCTTTCACCGCAATTACCATTCGTCGCGCTTTTTTAAGGACCGTTATCTTGTCCGCCTGCGTAAACCCGTTTCCCACGCGGCCCTCGAAAAGCTGAGCCATGAATTTAAGGACTTGTTCACGAAAGGGAAGACGGGGTTCGAGCATATGAAGGACCCCCGCGAAGATGATATAAAGGACGCGCGGCTCGAGCGGATCATGTTTCATTTCGACCGCTCCAGCTACAGCCGCCTGCGTCAGCTCATCGACCGCTTCAATGAGTCGTCTTTTTCTTGACGGCGCCGTGCGGGGGTAGTATCCTAATTTTATGAAAAAAATCTTCTTGATGCTGATCGCTTTGATGTTCGCGCCGCCGCTCTGGGCGGAACAGAACCCTTCAGGGGTTGATTTTCCCAAAGTGAAGACCTCCGACGACGAGAAAATGGCCAGAAAATTCTCCTGGTGGCCGTCGGACGCCAAGCCTGCCCCCTATAAGGATCCCGAACGGAGCGGATTTTGGTGGTGGCCGGAGAAGGCCGGCGAGGCGAGGCCGTGGGGGAACCAGGGTTTCATCTATGTGCGGAAGCTCATTTTTGACTACAAGAGCTCCGAAGGGGAGATGAAACCTTCGCTTATCATCAAACGGATCCTGAAGAACGTGAAAGTCCATTTCGATTTTGATAAATCAGACCTGCGCGACGACACCGTCGACATCCTGTCGAAAGCCGTCTTCACGCTCGAGCGCAATCCCAATGCCGACCTTCTCATCACCGGCAACGCGGACGTTCGCGGATCGGAGCAGTATAACGAGAAGCTCGGGGAACGGCGCGCCGAGGCGGTGAAGGACTATATGACAGGCCGCGGCATCGCGGAAAGCCGCATCCGCATCCTGAGCCGAGGCAAGCTTGACGCATTGGCGCCGGTGAATGACATTGTCGGGATGGAGAAGGACCGGAACGCCCAGTTCATGGTCGCCGAGGTGGAAGAAGTGATGCTTCCGGCTTCCCAGGCGAACCTCTACGAGGACAAAGAAAAGGTCATTGAGGAAAAACAGGAGATCGAGGGCGAGGTCCGCGCGAGTTTCAAGGAATACGTGATCGTGAAAGGGGACACGCTCTGGGGGATCGCCAAGCGCGAATACGGCGACGGCAACCAGTGGCGCCGGATCTACAATTTCAACCGTGACGTGATCTCAAATCCCGACCGCCCGAAAAAGGGCGTTAAAATAAGAATTCCCATCGAATAGGAGACACCATGGACGAAAGATCAATAGCAAAGCCGCAAGACCGGGTCGCTGAATCAAATTTTATTTCGCAGGTCTATCTCTGGATGGCGATCGGCCTCGGCCTTTCGGCGTTCGCGTCCTTCGCGCTCATGACCCAGCCCGCGCTTCTCAAGGCGATCTTCACGAACCCGGTCCTCTTTTTTGGCATCATCATCGCCGAGCTGGGACTCGTGATCTGGCTATCCGCGGCGGCCCTCAAGATGAGCGACACGCTCGCGACGCTTCTCTTCTGCGGGTACTCTGTGTTGAACGGCGTCACGCTGACAGCTGTTTTCCTGGCTTACACAGGTGTCTCCGTCCTGACGACTTTCGCGATCACGGCGGGGACCTTCCTTTTCTTCAGCGTTTATGGCGCGACGACGAAAAAGGACCTGACGTCGATCGGAAACCTCGCGATGATGGGTCTTATTGGCGTTATCATCGCCAGCGTCGTCAATATCTTCCTGAAAAGCCCGGCGGTCATGTGGATTTCGACCTTCATCGGGATCGCGGTCTTCCTGGGGCTCATCGCCTATGATACTCAGAAGTTGAAGGCCATTCACGCGATGGGGTTTCAGAACGCCGAGGCGCAGAAAAAGGGGGCCATTCTCGGAGCTTTGAGGCTTTACCTCGATTTTATCAACCTCTTTTTGCTCCTTTTACGCGTTTTCGGGAAGCGTCGGTAATAACTTTCCCTTTACAAGGCACGGGAACGTGCTAAAATAAGGGGAATTCGATAAAATTTTCTAAGGGAGTCTACAAAATGTAGACTCCCTTTCGTTTATAGGGGATCCATGGCCCTTCTATTAAAAAAAGTTGAGCGCCCCCGGGAACTGACCGCGTTCCAGGCCGGTTCCATGCTCTACGGTGACTGGGGCACCTCCAAGGCGTATGTTCTGGGCATCGCTTTCGCGATCGCCGGCCACGCCTCGATGTTCTTCCTTCTGGCGATGAGTGTTCTGACCGCCATCGTCGGCCTCTGCTACATGATCATCTGCAAGGCCTATCCGGACGGGGGAGGGGTTTATTCCTCGGTCCGTCACCGCTCGAAGACGCTTGCCGTCGTCGGGGCCCTTCTCCTGGTGGCCGATTTTGTCGTGACCGCCTCTTTGAGCAGCATCGAGGCTTTTCACTATCTGGGTTTCGCGCATCCAGAGTGGTGGGCCATGGGGGCGCTGGTTGTCATCGGGCTCATCAACATCGTAGGGCCCACGAAGAGCGGCAATATCGCCGGTATTATCGCGATCCCGATCGTCTGCCTCCTGGTTTTCCTGAGCATCGCGGTCCTGCCCCATATCAAGAACATCCAGATCACGATGCCGGAAGGCCCCTTTTTCTCCAACTGGACGAAGTTTGTCGGTATCGTGCTTGCCCTTTCCGGGGTCGAATCCATCGCGAATGTCACCGGTATCATGCGTCAGCCTGTCGAAAGGACGGCCAAGCGCGCGATCTGGCCGGTGCTGATCGAAGTCACGCTCATTTCACTGATCCTCGGCGCCGCGATGAACGCGATCCCGGGGCTGACGGGCCACACGGAGGACATGATCCGGGTGATCGGCGACTATTACGTCGGGCCCTGGTTCGGCAAGATCATCGCGCTCTTCATGGGCCTTTTGCTTTTATCGGCCGCGAACACGGCCATCATGGCGCTCGTGAGCATCATGTTCCTCCTGTCGAAAGACAGGGAGCTTCCGCCTATTTTCAGCAGCCTGAACCGCTTTGGAATGCCGTGGTTCGCTCTTTTCGTGGCGGCCGTCGTGCCCATCGTCGTGCTGCTGCTGGAGCGCG
>CAZBAY010000105.1:0-6677 GCA_964489945.1 uncultured Planctomycetia bacterium | reverse complement strand
CCGAGCTGAATGAGCTGGGCGCGCAACTGGAAAGTACCTCGGCGCAACTCGCGTCGGCCTTAAAGAAAAAAGAGGCGCTTGAGAACGACAAAATTTCCCTGGAAAAGAGGGTGACGGCCCTCGAGGATGAGGTGAAAATCCTCACGCGCCAGAAGGCCCGCCTCGCCGAGCTCGTCAAAACCACCCAATCCCAAAGGGCCCCGGCGGATTAACTTTTAATCCCGGTTGGGGTACAATAAAACCCATGCGGATCAAGCGCTTTCTATTTATCCTCCTTCCTTTTCTGTTGTTTCAAACGAGCGTGCCGGCCGCTGCGCAAGATCGTTTTTTTGTCCAACGGGTGATCGACGGCGACACGTTCAAGCTGACGAACGGCGAGCGCGTGCGTCTCATCGGCGTGGACACTCCCGAGGCCAAGCTCAACGATAAATTGAAGCGAGACGCCAAACGGACCAAACAGGACGCCAAAACGATCCTCGCACAGGGCCAAAAGTCCAAGGAGTTTGCCAAAAAGATCCTGGAAGGCAAGCGCGTGAGGCTTGAGTTCGACATCCAGCCGCGCGACCGTTACGGCAGGCTTCTGGCCTATGTTTATCTGGAGAACGGCACGTTCGTGAACGCGGAGCTTTTAAAGCAGGGCTACGCGCAGCTGATGACGATCCCGCCGAATGTCAAATACAAGGATCTTTTTCTAAAGCTCCAGAAAGAAGCGCGCGAAAAACAAAGAGGGCTCTGGCGTGACGGGTCTTGATCTTTTCTGCATCGCGGCGTATTTCGCCGTGGTCGCGTTCATTGGCTGGTGGTCGAGCCGCAAGAGCCGCGAAAGCAGCAAGTCCTATTTTTTGGGCGGCGGCTCGATAGGCTGGGTCGCGATCGGCGCGAGCCTTTTCGCGACTAATATTTCGGCGGAGCATTTCATCGGCCTGGCCGGCACCGGGGCAAGCTCGGGCCTGGCGGTCGGGCAGTTCGAGTGGCTCGCTTGCCTCATCCTTCTCCTCCTGGGCTGGCTCTTCGTTCCTTTTTATCTCAAGACCGGTGTGTTCACGATGCCGGAATTTTTGGAACGGCGTTACAATTCTCAGTGCCGCACTTATCTTTCGCTCATTTCGCTCGTTGCCTACGTTTTCACGAAGATCAGCGTCGCGGTCTACGCGGGCGCCTTGGTCCTCCAGACGATCCTGGGATGGAATATCTGGGTGGGGGCCGTCGCGCTCATCGTCGCGACAGGCGTTTACACGATCTTCGGGGGTCTTCGCGCTGTGATCTACACGGATTATTTTCAAGCCCTTGTGTTGATCGGGGGCGGGGTCTTTCTCACGATGGCGGCCCTCGGCGAGGTCGGAGGGGTCGCGGTGCTGGCGCAGTCGGTCGAGCCCCATTTTTTCAATTTATGGAAAAGCGTGAGCCATCCGGAATTTCCCTGGACCGGCATTCTTTTTGGCGCGCCGATCCTCGGCATCTGGTATTGGTGCACAGACCAGGTGATCGTCCAGCGCACGCTGGCCGCGAAGGACATCGAGGAAGCGCGGCGGGCCTCGATCTTCGCGGGTTTTCTGAAGATCCTTCCCGTTTTTATTCTCGTCCTGCCGGGCCTGGCCGGCCGTGTGCTTTTCCCGGACGTCATTCCCGACAAAATGTACGCGACGATGGTGAGTGAGCTTTTACCGTCCGGCGTGAAAGGCATCGTCATCGCGGGGCTTTTGGCGGCGCTGATGAGTTCGCTCTCGAGCGTTTTCAATTCGAGTTCCACTCTCCTTGTCATGGATTTTTATAAAAAGAAGCATCCGCTCGCGAGCGAAAAGGACCTCGTGCGGGCCGGGCAGTGGAGCACGGCGGCGCTCGTCATCGTGGGGCTTTTATGGCTGCCTTTCATCGGCATCATGAGCAATCAAATTTACGTGTATCTTCAATCCGTGCAGGCGTACATTTCGCCGCCGATCGCGGCCGTGTTCCTGTTGGGCATCTTGTGGAAGCGGGCGAATGGGACGGGCGCTTTCGCGGCGCTCGTCGCGGGATTCGGCCTCGGCGCCCTGCGCTTCGTCGCGGAGATAGGGATGAAGGCAGGATGGCTGACGTGGGGTCCGCTGGTCACGTACGCGAGCATCAATTTTCTTCATTTCGCGATCCTGATCTTTGTCATTTCGGTCGGGATCGTCGTCGCTCTCAGTCTCGCGACGGCTCCGCCGTCGGCCGCAAATCTTGGCATTTTCCAGGCGTCCGCCGCCGACCGGGAGCACGCGGGGACGCCGCGCGCGCACGCTTTCAATGTCGT
Organism: uncultured Planctomycetia bacterium; assembly: GCA_964489945.1. Taxonomy (GTDB): domain Bacteria; phylum Omnitrophota; class Gorgyraeia; order 2-02-FULL-51-18; family 2-02-FULL-51-18; genus CAZBAY01. The sequence continues at coordinate 4,405 of CAZBAY010000105.1, read as the reverse complement.
TTTGAGCGCGGTGCTTGTGGCGTTCGTGCTGGGCATGTGGGCGTATTTCAGCCCGCTCTTTTTCCGATGAAAAAATTTTTCAGGATAGCGCCCCTTCTATTTTTTTCGATTGTTTTGACTGCGCCGACCGCGCCCTGCCTTGAATTCGAATCCCGGAGTCGCCAGGCGTCGCTTCTTGAGCTTTATAGCTCCGAGGGTTGTTCGAGCTGTCCGGCCGCGGATGAGTGGGTGAGCTCCCTCAAAGATCACCCGGGGCTTTGGAGCGAGGTCGTTCCGGTCATTTTTCACGTGGATTATTGGGATTATCTGGGCTGGAAGGACCGGTTCGCGACGCCTGATTTCACCGAGCGCCAAAAAGGGCACATCGCGCGCTGGGACCGCAAGGGCCACCTCTACACGCCGTATATGATCGTGGATGGCAACGAATGGCGTGACTGGTACCGCTACGAGTCTTTCCCGGCCTTCGCGATGGCGGGCACGGGAAACCTGAAGGTCGATATTCCCAATTTTAAGGAAAATCGGTACAACATCACGTTCAGGCCGGGTTCCAAGCGAAAGAGATCCCTCGAGGTCCATGGAGCGATCCTGGGTTTCGGCGTCGTCTCGGAAGTAAAGGCAGGGGAGAACCGGGGCAGAACGTTGAAGCACGATTTCATTGTTTTAAATTATAAAAAAAGTGTTATGGTCCGCGAAAACGGGGAATATTCCGGATCACTGACGCTTGAGATCCCGCCCCATTTCCAGGCGGAACGTTTTGGTTTCGCTGTCTGGATCACGCAGGCGGGCGAAGCGGTACCGGTGCAGGCGACCGGAGGATACATCGTCTGGTGACGCGGAAAGTGCTTGAAGCGAAGACTTACCCCGAATTTAAGGAAGCCCTCTCCCGGTCGGCGTGTGCTCAATGCCCTCTTTCCCGGTCCCGCACGCATATCGTTGTGGACCGCGGCAACCCCGAAGCCAAAGTGTTGATCATCGGAGAGGCCCCCGGGGAAAAAGAAGACCTTGAGGCGAAAGCCTTCGTGGGACGTTCCGGCCGGCTTCTGGACGCGATGATGAAGGAGGTCGGGTTTGACACGGACCGGCAGGCTCTCATTATCAATATCGTGAAATGCCGCCCGCCGGACAACCGCCGGCCCACGAAACAGGAAGCCGAGGCCTGTGGCCCTTTTTTAAAAAAACAGCTGGATCTCGTGAAGCCTGACGTGATCCTTCTTCTAGGGGCGACGGCGCTAAAGCATATGATCCGCGGGAAAAAGGCGTTTTCGATGAAAAAGGAAGTGGGACGTTTTTTCACGCATGTCGAGTACCCGGGGGCCCAGCTCATGGTCTTATACCACCCGGCCTATATTCTGCGGGACCCACGCAAACGCCCCCTGATGGGGGAGCACCTGAGGCGTTTCAAGGCTTGGTGGGACGAAAGTCACCCAGAAACATGAAGATTTTGTAATGCTATTTTCACCAGGCTGTCATGGCCGCCCGGGTAGACTTGGGGTAACAAGGAGGAAGACGATGAGAGACAAATTAGCATTAGGTCTGGTTTTCGCGTTAATGTTCAGTTTGGCGTTGCCGATGGCATACGCTGAGGAAGCAGCCGAGGAATACGCTGAGGAAAAGGTGGCTGTTATGGAAGAAGCTCCGGTGGAAGCACCAGCAGAGGAAGCCCCGGCAGTCGAAGTCGCGGTGACAGAAGCCCCCGCAGCTGAGGCAGAAGGCGTCCTCGAAGGCACCATTACGGCAGTGGACCTTAAATCAGAGAACCCGAGTCTTACCGTGAAAGCGGCTGACGGTGCAGAGACCAAAGTGGATCTGGACCTCGACCTGAGCCTGGCTCTGAAAGGCGATGAGGAAATGGCGCTTGAAGACCTCGCGGCGGGCCAGAGTGTAAAGATCACGCAGGCCGATTTTGACGGAAAGCTCGTCGTCGATACGGTCGAAATCGTCTAAGGAGGGTTTCATGAAAAGCAAATGGGTTTTAGGTCTATTGGCTGTTTTGATAATGGGATCCGTCTCAGCGGCGTTTGCCGAGGAAGGCCTCACGTTCAAGCCTTTCCCGGTTTACACGGATGCCAAATCCCCGGACAATCACTATATCCCGTCCGGCTGGATGGGGGACTATGGCGACATCTCAATGAACGACAAGCACCTGGACAACCCCCACGGCGGCTCTACCTCCATCAAGGTCGCCTATTCTTCCAGAGCGACCCAGGGAGCAAGATGGGCCGGCGTCTACTGGCAGAACCCCCCGAACAACTGGGGAACCAGACCCGGCGGCTATGACTTAACGGGTGCTACAAAGGTCACATTCTGGGCCAGAGGTGACAAGGGCGGAGAACGCGTCGAGGAGTTCAAGATCGGAGGCGTCACCGGCGAATACGCAGACTCTGACGTCGCCGGCATCGGCCCTGTCGTTCTCACCAGCGACTGGCAGCAATTCACGATAGACCTCGAAGGAAAAGACCTTTCCTCGATCTCCGGCGGATTCTGCTGGGCCACGAACCTGGACGTGAACCCCGACGGGGCCACGTTCTATCTGGATGATATCAAATACGAGTGATTTGGAAGGGGTGGAAGATAAGGGCGGAGAAACTTTTCTCCGCCCTTATTTTTTTGATATGATGAAAGCATGAAGATCCTTCTGGTGGAAGACGACGCGCGCGTCGCGAGCTTCATCAAGCGCGGCCTCGTTGAGGAGCACTACACGGTCGACATGGCCGGCGACGGGGAAAAAGCCCTCTTCATGACCGAGGCGGGGGAGTACGACCTGGTGGTCCTCGACATCATGCTTCCCAAAAAAAGCGGCATGGACGTCCTACGCGCTTTGCGTGACAAGAAAAAGATGGTCCCGGTCCTTCTTCTGACGGCGAAGGACAAGTCCGCGGACAAAGTGGCCGGGCTGGACGCCGGGGCGGATGATTATCTGGTGAAACCTTTCGAGTTCGAGGAGCTTTTGGCCCGCGTGCGGGCGCTCCTTCGCCGCCCGAGCGGCATGGCGCCGGCGATCCTGCGTGTCTCGGACCTCGAGCTTGACACGGCGCGCCATAAAGCCAAGCGGGGAGGCAAGGACCTCATCCTCACGAGCCGCGAGTACGCGATCCTCGAATACCTGATGCTCCACACCGGGCAGATCGTGACGCGTTCGATGCTTGCCGAGCATGTCTGGGAGCATGATTTTGACACCTTTTCGAACGTCATCGACGTTCACATCGCGCGGCTTCGCCGCAAGATCGACGACGATTTCGCGCTGAAACTCCTCAAAACGGTCCGCGGGAGCGGTTACCTTCTGGAAATTCCCAAAAAAACTTGATACGTTCGATCCGCGTCACGCTCACGCTGTGGTACGTCGGCATTCTTACGGCGATCCTGTGCGCGTTCGGCTGGGTTTTTTACACGCGGGTGGAGTTCCATCTCTACCGGAACGTGGATGAACGCCTGATCTCGCAGGCGGACAACATCGCGGAAACGATCTACGCGTTCTGGCGGGCGGAGTGGCAGGTGCGCCACCAGAGCACGCTGGCCGGCCAGGAGAGGAGGCTCGCGGTCCTTCCGAGGCTTCTCCAGCGTGAAATCACGAAAGGGCGTTTTGAGCCGCTCATTTACCGTTGGGCGACCGAGACCAAGATCCTCGAAACCGCCGGCCGCCCGTTCCGCATCATTCTGTCTTCCGGAAAAGTCGTGATCTCTCACACCGGGTTCAATCAGATCATCGCGTCCTCGTCGATCCCGATCGTGCCTGAGACGAAGAAACTGGGCGCGACGCATTACCAGACGTACCTGGTTTCGGGACACCGCGTGCGCGTCATTACGCACCCCGTTATCGAAAATAATAATCTGCTCTATGTCATCCAGACGGCCGTTTCGCTGATCCATGAGGACCGATCGCTGGAGCAATTGAAGCGGTGGCTTTTCATCCTGATCCCGTTGATCGTCGTCGTGACGAGCCTCATCGGCTGGTTTTTGGCGACGATGGCGCTCCGGCCTGTGGGCAAGATGATCACGAAGGCGCGGAATATCCGCCCGGCGCGCCTGGACGAGCGCGTCGAGGTGCCGCAAACCTCCGATGAACTTCAGCGCCTCGCGGAGACGTTCAACGACATGCTTTCGCGGCTTGAGCGGGCGTTCAACCGGATGCGCCAATTCAGCGCGGCCGCCTCCCACGAGCTTCGCACGCCCCTCACGGTGATGAAAGGGGAGCTTGAGGTCGCGCTCAGAAAGCCTCGCGACACGGAAGAGTATAAAAGGGTGCTCGACACGCAGCTTGACGCGATCAATGAGCTCGTCGGCATCGTGGAGCAGCTCCTGGCATTGGCGCGAAGCGAAGAGGGCGACGAAGCGCTCGAGTGGAGGCCGGTGGAGCTCAACGCGTTGGTGGGGGAGGTGCTGGGGGACTGGCGGTGGATCGCCGAAA
>CAZBAY010000104.1:0-2635 GCA_964489945.1 uncultured Planctomycetia bacterium | reverse complement strand
GAGGCCAGCCGTAATATTCGACTTTGCTAACCTGTGCCCAAATTAAGAATCGGGACCGAGTCCGGTAAAGGTAAACGGTAAACATGAAAAAATCAATATCCGCCGATAGGTTCCGGATCCTATTTGACCACGCGTCGGATGCGCATTTTATTTTCATGGATAACGGGATTACGGATTGCAATGACGCCGCGGTCACTCTCCTTAAGTGCTCTTCAAAGACCGATGTGCTTGCGAGACATCCACGTGTTTTTTCGCCGGAGTACCAACCTGATGGCCGCTTGTCGCTTGAAAAATCAAAGGAAATGGATGCGATCGCGCTTGAAAAAGGATGGCATCGCTTTGAGTGGTTGCATCAAAAATCAGACGGCGAGACGTTTCCAGTGGATGTAACGATGAACGCGGTCGAGATAGACGGAAAATCGGCGATGATCGCCGTATGGCATGACTTGACGCAGATCAAGCAAAAGGAGCAACAGTTAAAGGATCTGAGCGCCCGGATGAGAAATGAACTCGAGAGCGCTTCTGAGTTTCAGCGCTCTTTGTTTCCGGTTGAAAGCCCTCGGTCTGAAAAATTTAGCTCTGCCTGGTTTTACAAGGCTTGTGATGAATTGGGTGGAGACGGCCTCAATATCATTCAAATTGATCCTACTCATGTGGCCCTTTATGTTCTCGATGTGACGGGCCATGGAGTCACATCAGCCCTTCTTTCGGTGACCGCCACCCATTTTTTATCGGGATATATTAAAAATCACGACTATTGTCCCATGCGGCTGGTCGAATACATGAACCGGCATTTTTCTAGAGAGCCATATGTTAATCACGCGTTCACTCTAATTTATGGAGTGCTGGATCTTGAGACACTCTTATTTACTTACACATCAGCGGGACATATCGGCCCGATCCGTGTGGCATCGGATGGAGAAACAGAAGTGTTTGACGGCCATGGCCCTCCCGTCGGGCTTTTTGAGGAGGCTCAGTATGGCAGGAGCAGTATTCAGTTAAAACCCGGCGACCGGCTATTTTTAATCTCCGACGGTGTCTATGAAGTTCGTAATGCCACACATGAGGATTTTGGAATAGGTAGGACATGCCAACATCTTGGCAATGAAAGCATCAATAAATATCCCTTGGATTACACAGTCAACAGCCTGGCGCGACAGACATTTCATTGGTGTATTCCGGAAAAGCCCAATGACGATATTTCTATTGTAGGGGTAGAGGTTTGCTGATACGTACACTACACTGTCATACCGGACTCAGTCCCAGAAGCCCTAAAAGTGCATAGTTATAGGATCGGGGGGGCACACAACTTATTTTGGCTAGTTAAGTATTTTTTATCCCCAGAATTCCAAAAATCTAGGGTGTTCGTTAACAGCTTTTCGTCTTATTTGACAAGTCGTACGTTATATGGTACGCTACTAGCATGGAGATCCAAAGATGACTACTTTGACCGCAAGCAAGGCGAGGGCGGGTCTTTACAAGTTGGTGGACAAAGTGTCCCAGTCCCATGACCCGGTGCAGATTCACGGGAAGCGGTCGGATGCCGTCTTGATCGGGGAGGAAGACTGGCGTGCCATTCAAGAGACGCTTCATTTGCTGTCCATTCCGGGTATGAGAGAATCACTACGCGAGGGCCTGAAAGAGCCGTTGTCCAAGTCCAGCAAATCGCTTAAGTGGTAAGCTGGCAGGTCGTTTTCACGAGGCAGGCCCAAAAGGACGGAAAAAAAATAGCCCGAGCGGGTCTGCGGCCGAAAGCGGAAACGCTCCTGGATATTCTAAGAAAGAACCCTTTCCAGCAAACCCCTGCCTATGAGAAATTGGTAGGCGATCTGGAAGGCGCCTATTCCCGCCGCATCAACATCCATCACCGATTGGTTTACCAAGTGTACAAAGAGCAAAAGATCGTCAAGGTCATCCGCCTGTGGACTCACTATGAGTAAGCGAAAGACTTGTGGCATAATATTCAGTAACTTGAGGATGAAAATGTTTGAGGGATCTCGAAGTGAAAAATAACACTATCCGCTGGGGGATCATTGAAGCTCCCCATAGCGAATTGGCCGGCGCGATGCGCAGATCTAGCAGTCTTGTGGAAGATTTTGCGAAGCGTTTCGCGGTGCCGGTCTGGAGCACGAACGCGGATGAACTCATTAACAGCCCCGACATAGACGCCATTTATATAGCGGTTCCCCCCGAGCACCATCTCGAATATGGATTGAAGGTTTGCAAAGCCGGCAAACCCTGTTTAATTGAAAGGCCCGGCGGGAGATCTTCGGAAGAGTGGGGTCAGCTCGTCAAGGCTTTTAATAAATCCAGCGTACCATTATTTATCTCCTTTTATAGGCGTTTCTTGCCGAAGTTCATTCGGGTCAGGGAAATTCTTGAGTCCGGAAAGCTGGGCACCGTTACTTCGATCCAGTACCGGCATACGTGCCCCGGGGCCATTAATAACGTTAATAATTGGAGAATGGCGCCGAAAAGATCTGGTGGAGGTTTATTCTGGAATATCGGGGGCGATGTCCTCGATCTTCTCGAGTTTTGGTTCGGACCCCTGGAGTTATTGGGCGGGACGGCAGCCAATTTAAAGGATTCTTATCCGGTTGAAGATGTCGTCAGTATTTCTTTCCGGACCAAAGAC
>CAZBAY010000103.1:0-2405 GCA_964489945.1 uncultured Planctomycetia bacterium | reverse complement strand
GACCCCCTGGCGGGCGACATTCTGGGCCGCCTGTATGCCCATATCGCGTGTCACATTGCCTGTCGCGTTGATCTGAGTACCGGTGATCGACGGGCCTTGCACATTGTGGGTCACCTGTACGCCGACCACCTGCCCGGTCGCCAATCGAACGGCCACGAACGTAGCTACAGAGGACAATGCGGTAGCGCCCGCGCTTGTCGTGGTGAAACTCATCTGTACCGGAACGCCATTGGCGGTGCCTTGCACGGTCACGGACGACGCGGGAATGCCCAATCGCTCAGCGACCGCCGCGGCAGCTTGCGTAGCAGCCTCCTGACCGGCAGCCGTCCCTAGATCCGCCTGGACGTTAACTTGCGCTCCCGCGACAGCACTCGCTTCCACGATGACGCTCGCGGGAACAACCCCAAGCGTCGGACCCAGATCGATCTGTCCCGACACCAAAGCCCCCGGTGAACCCGCGGGCGCCTGAAGAGCCTCCGCCAATACCGATGAAGCGCCGGTCATTGTTTGAGTAGCACTGACTGCCGCCGCGCCTTCCACCATATTCGGGGCCGCAAAACCTAACCCGGCCGGAAGCTGGAGCGGAGCCGTACCGCTTGTGCCTTGAGGACTGCGCGTAGCCAAGTTCACCATCGCCGCGCGCTCAGACGCGGTCGCGGGCCGGGACGAAGCTTCACCCGTTTGAATGCCGCCCGCTCCCCCTCCCCCGGAACCGAACAATTCCACCAGAAATTCGCCGGCGCCTTCTCCGACGATCGCGTTCAAGAACGCATGTTGAATGATCGTTTCCTTGATGGACTCCTCCCAAACTGCTCCCATGGCTGTGCCGAGCGTCGTTCCTTCTCCCGCCAGAGAAACCACTGCTTGTCTCATGGCGCCGGTCGTGCCGGGAGCCAACTTTGACAGCGCGGATCCCGCAAAATTTTTGATCGCTCCCAGTGCCTTGGTCGCTGGTGAGATCACAACTCCGAACAGGGCCCCTAATATGGGGATCGCAGGTCCGAGGAAATGAAACACCGCAAGAAACGCGACATTGGACAAGGTGTCGGCGACCGATTGGAAAGGAGTCTGTGCTTCCATGTGCAGGATCATTTTGCGCGCTTCCACGGCGATCCCCTTCATGAACGGGACGTTCTCCCCGAGGGAATGCATGATGTCAAAGTTTCTTTCGAGAGGCCCGGCTATTTTTCCGCCTAGATTCACCGCAAAGCCGACTTGGACACCCGCCCTCGCGACTCCACCCACAACTCCGGCACCTGTAAATACCTCGTTAAAGCCTGCCGTAAGCACTTGGAGTGCCGTCTTTCTTTCTGCGACGATCGCTGACTCAACGGCAACCCCTGTCTTAATACCCAGTGCATTTACGAAACGATCAAGAGCGGCGAATCCCCTTGCAAGCGGTTTTACAAAAACAGCGTTGACCACCTTACTGATAAAGCCTTGCGGAGGGCCCTGAAAGACCAATCCCGCCGCCTTACTTAAAGGAGCAACGGCCTTGAGGAATGAGCCGGTAAGCGCCAATCCAAACGAGCTGATCTTGACGGCGTAGAAGTTGCTCAAATTCCCGTTAGAGCCATTCAGCGTATTATTGAACGTCGCCATAAAGCTCCCCCCGCCCATGGCTGAAAAAGTCCCGAGCGTCGCGGCATAGCCGGCATAACCGATACTGAAGACCTGGGCGCTGCGCAAGGCATTCGCGAGACTGGCTGGCGACACAACCGCTGTCATGCCGGTAATCAGAGCGTTTCCGGCCGTAAACTTCATAGCGCCTTTAACACCCAGCGCGACGATGTCATCGACTCCCATTTTTCCGAGCTGTGTAACGGACAATGTGACGGCCTGCTTACCACTCGCCTGCAAACTTTTATTGACTACGGCAAGCACCGCTTGTTTACCCCTCATCGTGGCGGCCTCTCCTGCGAGCTTGCTAAGCGTCATTTTTGCGGCTGCTTCCCCAGCTTCTCTCACCTGGGCCTTGGCCACCGCCATTCCGAGCTTTGCTCCTACCTTTGTCCCAAGGCTGGCGATAGACCCTAATCCACCCGTCGCGAAAAATTCCGCCACCTGGAAAAAAGCCGCTACGACCGCTTCATAAGGTTTAAGAGCGCTCGAGGCATGGATCCCGAACGCCCCGCCTTCGGCCGCCATGCCCCAGGATACGTGAACTATGAAAGCCGACCAGAAGTTGGCAACTTCAAACACAAATTTAGAGAACATTCCTCCGGTAGCGGCATTGGTCGCCAACCCATTCATGATGTTATTGCGGGTCGTAAACTCCGTCTTTGGAATGAGAGGCGCCGCGCCGAGGCCGATGATCGCTCCGACACCTCCTCCTATGACAAACGCGATTGCAGCCGAGATGCCAGCCGTGATGGCAGCCGCGATGGTAACCGGCGCCAAAATTA
>CAZBAY010000102.1:0-1635 GCA_964489945.1 uncultured Planctomycetia bacterium | reverse complement strand
GATGGCGACGTTCTGCCGATAGCCCGACTTCAGGGCATTGGCGCGCTTGAGGAGAAGATCCAAAATTTCTTGCCGGCCGAAAAAATCTCCGCCGACAACCGGATCGCTGAACATGAATGGCCTTACAATTTTTTGATGACGGCTTCGCGCTTTTTTTTGGGATCGCTGCGCCCGGCCATCGATCGAAGATTTTAAATAATTAAAGATCCAACGAACTAAAAATCAAACTCTTTATTAAGAACTTTCTTAGTCTACCCCTTCACTCTCCCATAGTCAAAAAGAATTATCAAAATTTTGGAGCGGGTGACGGGAATCGAACCCGTATCCGAAGCTTGGGAAGCTTCTATTCTACCACTGAACTACACCCGCAATTTTCAAAAATGGGTCAGCCGTTTGAACTGACGATACCGCCCTTCGATCTCGGCCCGGGTCAGCCGCGCCACGCGATCCAGGCTGAAGCTTTCCACATTATAAGACGCCAGGATGCTGCCGTAAATAACCGCCTTCCGGACCGCCTGCTCGCTGAGCTTCCCAGACCGGGAAAGGTACCCGATAAATCCACCCGCAAACGAGTCCCCCGCTCCCGTAGGATCGAAGACCTTCTCCAGCGGAAAGGCCGGCGCCGAGAAAATGTAATTTTTTGAAAAACAGAGCACGCCGTGCTCACCTTTCTTGATCACCAAAAGTTTCGGGCCGTGAGACAAGAACCACTTTGCCGCTGAGACTACATTGAACTGGCCGGAAAGCTCTCGCGCCTCGCCGTCATTGCAGAGAAAGATGTCGACCTTCCGCATAAGCCTCGTCAGGCTCTTCTTTTTGCTTTCGATCCAATAATTCATCGTGTCACAGGCGGTGAGCTCCGGTTTTTTCACCTGCCCCAGCACCGACTGCTGGAGATCGGGATCGATGTTGGCGAGGAACACAACCGGGCTTTTCCTCTGCGCCTCTGAAATTTTTGGCTTGAAGGTCCGGAAAACGTTGAGCTCAGTCTTCAGAGTTTTGGCGTTGTTCAGATCGTAATCGTAGCGTCCCTTCCAGCGAAAAGTTTTGCCCTGCTGGATCTCAACGCCGTCGGTGTTGACCCCCAGTCCCCGGACGAGTTTCAGGTGCTTCTGAGGAAAATCCTTCCCGACGACCGCGACAATGGCGACCGGAGAAAAGAAGCGAGCGCTTGCCGAAAAGAACGTGGCTGAGCCGCCGAGCGCTTCGGTCACCTTGCCGAAGGGAGTCTCCACACTGTCAAGCGCGACAGAACCGACCGCCAAGATCCGGGTGCTTTTCATGATCTTTGAAGGAGCGCTTCCGCCGCTTTTTTAGGATCGGCGGCGCCCATTACCGCCCGCACGACAGCGACCGTTTTGGCGCCCTCCCGGAGGACCTTTTCGACATTGCCGGCGTCGATCCCACCGATGGCCACGAAAGGAATTCGCAGGTTCTGAGCGGCAAAGCGGACAAGCTCAAGCCCCACCGGTTTGGCGTTTGGCTTCGTGGGCGTCTGAAAAACGGGTCCCACACCGATATAGTCAAAACCCTCGGCCTCGGCAGCCAACGCCTGCTCCGGACTATGGGTCGAGCGCCCGATGATCGCGCCGGAGCCCAATACGGCTCTGGCTTCCCGCAGGCTAACGTCCTCCT
>CAZBAY010000101.1:0-3163 GCA_964489945.1 uncultured Planctomycetia bacterium | reverse complement strand
TCCGGCGCAGATGCTCCGGAAGTACTGTGAGCGGCAGTTCGTCTTCATCAGCCCTTCGACGGTTCAAGGCCACACGCTGTTGTTCGTTCTGGGCCTCCATGACCGCGTTGATCTTGCCGCGGAGCCGGACATTCACGCGGGACATGAGATGTTGATGGAATTCCGCCAAAAGCTCGTTGCGCGCGGCTGGCGCGACCTGCTTCAAATTCAGGATAAAAAGCGTCGCGCCGGAGCTGGCGAAGGATTCGACATTGAAGAAAATGTTCTGAGGTTGGATCCCGTAGAACCCGGGTGTCACGACCGGTTCCGGCACGCCGACCTTAAGCGCGTTGAAACCTTCGGGGTAGCTGATGCCGAGAACAAAGATCGTAACGAACACGGCCGCGATCAAGACATCCACCGCGACGCGCTTCAAAATGATACGTCCAAGGTCCGGCGCGCCTTCGCGTCTGGCCTGCTGGATCGCTTTTACGGTTTGAATTATCCTGAACGAAAGGATCGCGCCGATCACGATCGGATAAAGGATGATACCGGCCATGCCGGTCGCGACAAGAGGAAGCACAAAGCCCCCGATCATGCCGGCCACAAGAAGCACGGACCGCTTTTTGAGGAACTCGAGCGACGCGCCGAGCATCAAAAGCTCCGCGGCGAATCCGAATACGAACTTTGTGTGTTCCCACACGGCGGAAGGAGGATTTTCGACCGCCTGGTCCGCTTCGTAGCCGGCGATCGACTCGATCTCCGTTTCCGAAAAGTGCGGACGGACGCGTTCGAAGAGATAATTCATCAAATTCCATTGGCGCGGCTCGTTTCGGGACAGAAAACCCTGGCCAAGGTACGAAAGGACCGGGAACCAGAAAGTTTTTATCTTCGCGATGTAAATGCCGAGGATAAAGCCATGGAAGAGGTGCCACGGGAGGCCTATGAAAAGATAGAGGATCCCCTTGAAGAATCCGGTCACGCCACGGTTGAATACGACCGCGTTGAAACCGCCCTGCTGTCTGACCGCGCTCCTCCAGGCAAGGAAGGTCTCGACGACGATGAACTTGGTAACGACTGTAACGACGAACGCGAGTGACACCACCACTCCTATAGGAAGCGTCGCCCAGGAGAAAAGACCGAACGCCACGGCCCCTATCCCGATCGACCAGGCCCATTTTTTCCCGTTGGCGGTTTTTTCAAGCTCTGAAGCCGCGTGGACTTGGTCGGCCGTGAGATATTTTTGGTACATTCTGGAAAGGCCGGTCGTGATGACCTTGATCTTCACCCTGACGGCGACGGCATCGTCCGTCGTGGGAGCCAGAGGAGCCGGGACGGCCGGGACCGCGATCGCCGCGGAGGCAAGGCGTGCGCCCGTGGGGGCGGCCCTTTGGACTAAATTTTTGAGGTAATCATCGACATTCGGGAGAGGGGCAAGCGGTTTGGGCGTGATCGCGCGCTCGGCGGGCGGAGCGCGGAACCCGATCCAGGCCGCGATGGCCGCGGCGGCGAGCGGGAACATCACCCAGCCGAACGTGAGCGTGGCCGCCGTGCCGAATAAGGCTTTTAACGCGAAAATGCCAACAGACAGCAAACCAAGCGCGCCGAACGTGGAAATGCCGTAACGCGCGGCGTTGCCGATCTTTTCTTTGACCGTGACGACACCCGACACAACGGGAGCGACTTTCTGCGTCATCGCGGGGAGGGCCGCCGGAGCGGGTCCCGGGACAGGCGTCGGAGCCGAGGCCGGCGGCACAACGGCCCGCGTGGCGGTGGTCGTGGCCGCTTTCCCGGTGAGACCGCCGGAGATCTTTACGAAATCTGCAATGAATTCAGCCGGCTCGTCAAAATCTTCCACAGCCTGGATGCGGAGCCAATCTCGGATCTCCGTCAGGATCTCCAGTCGCTGGTCGCCGTTCTCCAATTTGCTGAGCGCCACCTGGAAAATGTCCCACGCGCTGAGGAAATTCCGGCGGCTCTGCGCATCCTTGGTGAACGGTTTGATAAGATCTGTGATCTCTTGGGTGATCTCCTGAATTTGGAAATAGGTGATCTGCGCATGGGTTTCCTCTTTGAGCCAGGCGACAAAATCCTTGACCTCTTTTTCGGTCAGTTCCATTTTTTCAGCGAGGTTTCCGTCCAGCCTGTATTCGACGGTCATGAGGCCCTTATTTTCACGCCGCTCATACCTTGGCGGGGTGACGGTCGCGTTCACGGCCCGTTTTTCCGACTCCTCGATCGCCTTGCGCTTATTTGCGGCGTTGAGGTGAGCTAAAAAGGACTTCCGAAGAGGGTCGAGGGCCTTATTCTCCGGCCGCCGGAGCGCGTCGTCATTGATCTGCGTATGGATCTCCACGAGCGCGTGATGCTGGTATTCGGGCCTTATTCCGCTGTCTTTCATTTCTTTTTCCATCTCTGCCACGACCGTCTCAGCGCCGGGAACAAGCTGGATCATTTCCTTCGTCGCGGTGACCCTGCCTTTGACGTCTTTCGCCGGAAGGATCCGTTCCAACTGATCCAAGATGGCCTTATACCTTCTTTGGATCTGGGATGGCACGGCCTCCTCCTCTTGGGCCCGGGCCGCCTCGATCTTCAGCTTCGTATCCTCGACGACCTCGGGTTTTTTCCTGACTTCAATAAGCCTGGCCACTTCCTGAGTGAAAGGATCCTGTTTACTCGCCTCAGATTTAAGGGCCGACATCAGGATCGTGCCGGGCAGGTAGTTTTTGCGCGTGAAGCGGTAAAGGTCGGACCAGATCTTCCGCTTGTCGAGAAGTGCCAGCGTGTCATCCTTGTCGATGCTATTGGCGAGTTTGCCCCACTCGCTGTTGAACTCCCCAAGGTTTTTGTTGTAAAGTTTTATGGCCTCGGGGTCATCGTCCGGCGGGGCATAACGCATCATTCCCATCGCGTGCTTTAAAAGGTCGCGCGTCGCGTTCCGCATGCGGATCGGGCTGTTCGTAAAACCCTCCCTCCCTATGAGGAGACCCATGAACGCCGCCTCGATGCCGGCCGTGGGGGCGGCAAGGCCGGTCGTCGTCGCGGCAAGCCTCGCTCCGGGCGCCGGGACGGCGATCTCGCCTTTGTCTATTTTCGAAAGAAAGGTTTCCAGCGCGACCACTTTTTCGACGTCTTCCATACCCGCTTTGTTCATATGATTCAACAGGATGTTCACCCGTTTGGA
>CAZBAY010000100.1:0-5965 GCA_964489945.1 uncultured Planctomycetia bacterium | reverse complement strand
ATCCGGAAAGACCGCGGTCGCCTTAGAGTTAGCCAAAAAGTTGCCGGTCGAGGTCATCTCCTGCGATTCGATGCAGGTGTATCGCGGCATGCCGATCGTCACGCAGGCGTCTAAACGCAAAACGCATCTCGTCTCCTTTTTGAGCCCCTCCCAAGAATACAGCGCGAACCGTTTTCGTAAAGACGCTCTGACCCTCATCCGGAAAATTTTAAAGAAAAAAATGCACCCGCTTCTCGTCGGGGGGACCGGCCTTTACCTCAGAGCGCTTTTTGACGGGCTTTTTGAGACGGAAAGGGGAAAGCCTATGAACGATGAAGCGTTGCGCCAGAAGCTTTTGTCGGAGCAGGCTGCCCGCGGCGGGCACACCCTGCACGATCAATTAAAGAACGTAGACGCTGTCTCCGCCGCGAAGATACATCCCAATGACACGCGAAGGCTTGTTCGCGCGCTTGAGATCTTTCATCTGACGGGAAAGCCGTATTCGGCCCAAAAGGCAAACCGCGCCGGGATCCGTGAAGAACTGCCTCACCGGATCTTTCTTCTTGAGCTCGACCGCAAAGATCTGTATGGCCGGATCGATCTCCGCGTGGACCGGATGTTTGAGGAAGGCCTCATGGAAGAGGTGAAGCGTCTTTTGAAGAGGAAGCTGAGCCGTACGGCGCAAATGGCACTGGGCATCCGGGAAGTGAAGGACTATTTGGAAGGCCGGCTCACGCTCCAGGAAGCGAAAGAGCTTCTCAAGAAGAACACCCGAAATTACGCCAAGCGCCAGCTTTCGTGGTTTCGCCACGAACGCGGCGTGGAGACCATACCGGTGGCTCCGGGAGAAACGCCCGCTCAGACCGCCAAAAAAATATTTTCAATGATGGGCGAAAGATGAAAGAGCGCGCGATCTTGGTCACGGTAGGATTTGATTCGATGCGGCGGGAGTCGGGTTTGGAGGACACTGCCCGGGAGCTCGAGGAGCTTTCACGTTCGGCGGGCCTTACGGTCGCGCAAAGTCTGGTGTTCAAACAAAAAGGCCCCAACGCGCCGCTCCTTATCGGAAGCGGCCGCGTCACGGAACTTCGGACTCTCGTAGAACAAGAGCGCGCGGACGTTCTCGTATTTGGAAGCAATCTCTCATCCACACAGCAGAGGAATCTCGAGGAGATCGTCCAGGCAAAAACGATCGACCGGACACAGCTTATTCTCGACATCTTCGCGCTTCGCGCCCGGTCCACGGAAGGCAGTGTGCAGGTGGAGCTGGCGCAGTTGAAATATCTTCTGCCCAGGCTTGCCGGAAAAGGCATTTATTTGTCGCGCTTGGGCGGCGGCGTCGGTACACGCGGTCCCGGTGAACAAAAACTTGAGGTGGACAGGCGGCGGATCCGCGATCGCATTGCTCGTCTCGGGCGGGAACTCGCCGCCCTCGATAAAAGGCGCCTGGAGGGCATCCGGGCCAAAAAGAAGAAAGATTTTCCTTTGATTGCGCTTGTCGGTTACACGAATGCCGGCAAGTCCTCTCTTTTTAACGCGCTGACCAACGCATCCGTGGTCGTGCAGGACAGGCTCTTTTCAACGCTCGATACCACGACAAGGCTCTTTGAGCTCCCCGGCAACCAAAAGGCGTTGCTGGCCGATACGGTCGGATTTGTCCGGGACCTTCCGCACCATCTCGTGGAATCCTTTAAGGCGACGCTCGAAGAGGCTATTCACGCGGATGTGCTTTTGCATGTTATGGATTCAAGCCGCGCAGACGCGCCTCTCATGGAAAAAGCCGTCCAGAAAGTTTTGTGTGATCTCGGGGTGAAGAATAAGGAAACGGTGGTCGTTTACAACAAAGCCGATCTGTTGAATGAAAAGGACAGGCACCGCACGGCGGGTGAAGCCGCGGAAAAGGGAGGGGTCCTCTTGTCGGCATTGACAGGCGAGGGATTGGAAGGCCTATTGGTCAGGATCTCAGATCACCTGCAAAAAGGCAGGCGGGATGTAGAGTTTTTTTTGACAAAAGACCGGTTGGGGCTGGCTGGCTTCCTTTATAGGGAGGGGGAGGTTCTGGGAAGAAAGGACCTCCCCTCAGGCTCAAAGTTCCAGGTCAGTCTGTCTGACAAGTCGGCTGAAGTGTTTAAGGGCATGCTTAGGAAAGCTAAATACCGGGCTTGACAGTCGGTGTGTCTGTGGTAGACTAAGATTGGCACTCAATATAAGAGAGTGCTAGTAATGAGGGGATCATGGTAAAGAAAGAAATAGATTCCAGAAGGGACGAGGTCTTCGATATTATCGTCCGGTCTTACGTGGAAACAGCCGAGCCGGTGGGTTCGAGGACTATTTCCCGTTTGTACAGCGCCGGCCTTTCCCCGGCTTCTATCCGCAACGTCATGGCGGACCTGGAAGATGAGGGTCTCATCCATCAGCCGCATACCTCGGCGGGCAGGGTTCCTACGGAAAAAGGGTACCGCTACTACGTGGATTCTCTGATGGAACCCGAGGAGCTGAGTTCGCGCGAGAAGGAGTGGATCCACAACGAGCTGGCGAAAGTCCGCACGGCGGAGGCCCTTGTGGAGCGTGTTTCCAAGGTCATTTCCAAGCTCACCGAGAACGCGGCGTTGATGTACGTGAAAAATTTCAAGCGCGTGTCCTTTTTATCCCATCTTTTGGAGGAGCTTGTCGCGTCCCAGCGGTTGAATGATTTTCTGGAAGAGGAATCCGAGATCTCTATGGAGGGGCTTTTCAGGCTTCTCGAGCAGCCAGAATTCCGGGATGCCCAGAAGGTGAGGCTTTTTCTGCGGGCCTATGACGAGCGGGACACTTTCCTGGAGATCTTCGTCAAAGATCTCGACCAGGAAGGAGTTCAGATCCATATCGGCAGGGAAAATCATCTGGGGGATCTCGAAGACGTGAGTTTTGTCGTGAAGGACTGGTATCTGGGTGGCACGCCGATCGGCGGTGTCGCGGTCGTGGGCCCCACGCGGATGAAATACGGCCGTGTGGTGTCAGTGATCGATTTTGTGGCGGACAGCATGACCGAAGCGGTCAAGCGCTTCTAACGGCGATGGAAAAACATAAGCCAGAAAAGGATGAGGCGCAGGAAAATGCGGTGCCGCAGCCCTCGGAAGCCGAGAAGAAAGCCGAGGAATCCCGCGACCAGATGCTGAGGCTCCGCGCTGATTTCGAGAACACGAAGAAGCGGCTTGAGCGGGAGAAGCAGGAAGCGATCCGCTTCGCGAACGAGAAGTTGCTCATTGAGGTGTTGCCTATCATGGATAATCTCGACCGGGCGATGGCGAGCCTCGCGGAGGGGCACGATCCGGAGAAGGTCAAAGAGGGCCTCAAGATCGCTCAGGGAGAGCTTCACGACGTGCTCGAGGAACACGGGGTGCAGGTGGTGAAGAGCGTCGGAGAACTGTTCGACCCGAAGTTTCACGAGGCGGTGGCCGTCACCGATGACAAAAATGTGAAGGACGGCATGATCGTGGAGGAAATTCAACGCGGCTATCTATTGAACGGGCGGCTACTCCGCCCCAGCCGCGTCAAGATCGCGCAACACGGAACAAGTTAAAAACTTTAGGAGGCTACAATGGCTACGGAAAAAGTGATAGGCATCGATCTGGGAACGACCAATTCATGCGTCGCGGTGATGGAGGGCGGGGATCCCGTCGTGATCGCGAATGCCGAGGGCGGCAGGACCACTCCTTCGGTAGTCGGTTTCGCGAAGTCCGGCGAGCGTTTGGTGGGACAGGCCGCCAAGCGCCAGGCTATCACGAACTCGGAGAACACCGTTTTTTCGATCAAGCGTTTCATGGGCCGGCATCACAACGAAGTTTTGGCCGAGGAGAAGTTGGTTCCTTATAAAATAGTGGAAGGCGCGGGCGGGGACGTTCGCGTGAAGGCCGCCAACAAGGAATTTACGCCTCCCGAGGTTTCCGCGCTTATCCTGCAGAAAATGAAGCAGACGGCGGAAGATTATTTGGGCCACCCGGTGAAGAAGGCCGTTATCACGGTCCCCGCTTATTTCAATGACGCTCAGCGTCAGGCGACGAAGGACGCGGGAAAGATCGCGGGCCTGGAAGTCCTCAGGATCATCAATGAGCCGACCGCCGCGGCCCTCGCGTACGGGCTTGACAAGAAAAAGAACGAGAAGATCGCCGTGTATGATCTGGGTGGCGGCACGTTCGATATTTCGATCCTCGAGATCGGGGACGGTGTTTTTGAAGTGAAGTCGACGAACGGCGACACGCATCTGGGCGGCGATGACTTCGACCAAAGGATCATGGACGGGCTTGCCGACGAATTCAGAAAGCGGGAAGGGATCGATCTGCGAAAAGACCGTATGGCCCTCCAGCGTCTGAAGGAAGCCGCCGAAAAGGCCAAATGCGAGCTTTCCTCAAATATGCAGACCGAGATCAATCTGCCGTTCATCACGGCGGACGCGAGCGGCCCCAAGCATCTCACGACGACCCTTACGCGCTCGAAACTCGAGCAGCTCGTGGATGAACTGGTCCAAAGGACGATCGAGCCCTGCAAGCGCGCGCTCGCGGACGCAAAATTTACCGCCGATGACATTGATGAAGTGGTGCTCGTGGGCGGACAGACGCGCATGCCCAAGGTTCAGGAGATCGTGAAAGGTCTTTTTAAGAAAGAGCCCCACAAAGGCGTGAACCCGGATGAAGTCGTCGCGATCGGCGCGGCGATCCAGGGTGGCGTGCTCATCGGCGACGTGAAGGATGTGTTGCTTCTCGACGTGACACCGCTCTCCCTCGGCATCGAGACGCTGGGAGGGGTTTGCACGAAGCTTATTGAGCGTAACACGACGATCCCGACGAAGAAGAGTCAGGTTTTTTCGACCGCGGCGGACAGTCAGACGGCCGTGTCGATCCACGTGCTCCAGGGTGAGCGGGAAATGGCCGATGGCAATCGGACGCTCGGCCGCTTTGACCTGGTGGGTATTCCTGCGGCGCCGCGCGGCGTGCCGCAGATCGAGGTCACCTTTGACATTGACGCCAACGGCATCACGCATGTGTCCGCCAAGGATCTTGGCACCGGTAAAGAGCAGAAGATCCGCATCGAAAGCTCGAGCGGCCTCAACAAGGAGGAAGTCGAGCGGATGACGAAGGACGCCCAGGTGCATTCGGAGGAAGATAAAAAGAAGCGTGAAGCAGTGGAGGCCCATAACCGCCTCGACACGTTGATCTATTCGACGGAGAAATCCATCAAGGACCTCGGAGACAAAGTCTCGGAGGATGATAAAAAGAAAGTCGAGGAAGCTTTATCCAATGCGAAGGAAGCGTTGAAGAGCGCGGACGCGGCGGCCCTTAAGAAGGCCGAAGAAGAGCTGACGGCCGCGTCGTACAAGATCGCCGAGGAAATGTACAAGCAATCCGCTTCCAAAGCCCAGCCGGGCGGCGCCCCGAAAGGCGGCAAAGACGGCGGTAAAGAGGATGTGATGGACGCGGAATATAAAGTGGAAGACGACAAGTAAGATCAGAAGAAAGGCGAGTAGGGGCGGGCGCGAGGCCCGCCCCTCTTTTTAAATGGCCCAAAATAAACGTGACTACTACGAGATCCTGGCTGTTCCCCGGGAGGGTTCGGCCGAAGATATAAAAAAAGCCTACCGGAAGTGCGCGTTGGCGCATCACCCGGACCGGAATCCCGGCGACCATAAGGCGGAAGAGAAGTTCAAGGAGGCCACCGAGGCCTACCAAGTTCTCTCAGACCCTGAAAAAAGAAGGGTCTATGACCAATTCGGCCATCAGGGCGTCGCCGGCATGGGAGGGCCTGGGGATTTTTCCGCCGGGGGATTCACTGATATTTTCGAGGACATTTTTGAGGACTTTTTCGGCGGGGGCGGTTCACGCCGGCGTCAGCAGCGGGCCCAACGGGGCAGTGATCTGAAACATGATCAGGAGATCATGTTCGATGAGGCCGCCTTTGGGACCGAAAAGGAGATCGAGCTCCGACGTGAAGAGGCTTGCACCGCTTGCAA
>CAZBAY010000099.1:0-7627 GCA_964489945.1 uncultured Planctomycetia bacterium | reverse complement strand
CGGATGCCGTTTGAATCAATGGTCTGCTTGTCGGTGAAGTCCTTGTAAAGGCTGATCGTCTCCAAGCCCCATGTCCAGCCGTTTTTTGCCCGGGAATCAAAACTCAAATTGGCTTTGGTGCCGTAAAAATCCTTTTCGTTCTCCTCCGCGGCGCCGTTCGGGTCAAAGAGAAAGAGGAGAGACTGGTAGTTGGGATACTCGCGTTTAAAAAATTGAAATCCGAGCCTCGCCTCGTCTTCTTTTTCTTTGGAGGAAGACGTGATCCATGAGGACTCGAGCCCACCGCCGATATTGTGATAATCATAGAGGCCGTCCCCAAAGCTTTCGTCCTGGGTTTCTTTGACAAAAACCCGATCCGTGAAAAAGTGGGGCCGGAGCGACCAGGTGTCCGTTAGGCGGTATTTGAAAGCCGTGGTGACGGCATGGCTTTGGGTTTCGTCCGCTTCGCGCCCGCCTTCCTCTTGCGTGATCACTTGGGACGTGCGGTTGTAGGAGCCATTGTAAACGTTGATCCAGTGGAGACGTTCCGCGAGCTTGAGGGTGGGGGACACCAGCCAGTCGCTGAGAATGCTCCCCAGCCCGTCTTTACCTTCGATCTGGGAGTAGCCGCCTAAAAATTCACCTTCAAGAAACCAAAGGACCGAATCTTTCCCGAAAGCACGCGCGCTGGATGGCAAAGCAAGGCACGAAGCCGCTAAAATTGCGATAAAAAGAACAAGGCCGCTTGATTTAAGGTGTTTTTTCATCATTCAACTCCCGCGTCATTATAGTTATCGGCCGGGCGGATGTAAATTAGGTTTTTTTGACAGCCAGGGGGGCATGAGATAGAATAGTCCCATGACTACAGGTATCCCAGCCTCTTTTAAAGCAAAAGCTTATAAAGCACTTTCTCTTAGTGTGGCTTTATTTTTGATTTCCGGCACAAGCTCTTTCGCCGGCCCCCGTGCTTTAAAAACGGTGATCAGCCCTCAAGCGGCTTCTTTGACCGCAAATTCTTTGCCCCTTACGGAACTGTCTGAAGCTCAAAAGATCTCCCTGGTCAATCTTGAGGGGACAGTTCTCGTGAAAAAAGCGGCGAGCGGCACTTTTCAGCCCGCCAGCGCCGGCATGGCCTTAGAAGCGGGAGACAGCGTCAATGCGGATAAGGGTTCCTGCGAAATTTTGTTCGACGACAATACACGGATCACCGTTACCGCGGGGACCCAGATCACGATCTCGGAAGCCCTGAAAAATATCGACAAAAATACGCGCTCCACAGTTTTAAGAATGGGCCTCGGCAGGCTCAAGGCCAGGATCACGAAAGTCACGCCCGGTTCCCGTTTTGAACTCCTTACGCCTTCAGCGGTCGCCTCTGTTCGCGGTACGACGCTTTATCTCAACAGCCAAAACATCAACGGTCAAAATATTACGGATCTTTACGTGGACGAAAGCGACAGCGGCGTTCTTTTCACCAATACGGGGAGCGGAGACTCGACATTTGTCCCGCATTTTTCTGAATCTACGTCTTCGGAAGACGGCAGTCTGGAAGAAGCGCACGAAGCGACCGAGGAAGAAAAGAACGCGAATACCGAAGCCTTTGGCGATTCCGATACGAGCGGCGAAACCTCAGACGAGACGGAAGGCGGAGAGGGTTCCGGTGATGAAACTACGGATGAAACTGCAACCGAAGAAGCGGCCGATGAACCGGACGAAAGCGCTGAGCGCGACACCCTTCTCGATCGGCTTGAAGACCGCACGCAGGACGCTTTACAGGACAAGCTTTCGGAGCAGAATGTCTCGGGGGAGGCCGTCCTTGACGCTGTCCAGGACGCGGCCCAAGAACAGGGGATAACCTCCGCGGCGGAGTTAGAGCGTCTCCTTATCAGCAGAGAAATTGCCCGCCTTCGAAATGACCTTGATTTTCAGCATGCTGACGCCAATCTCGCGCAGATCGCGGACGCCCAGACAGGCAAGACTTTTACCGATGTCCATGGCAATCGCGTAAGGGTGGATCAATACGTTTTCCATGATGCGGGGAGCGACACGGCGCGGTTTTTGTCGCTCACCCTCCGGACCGGCGCCTATCAAAACGGTGTGTCGTCCGTCCAATTCGGCGCCCAATTCAACGATGTGATCAATATGCCTCTGAAAGACTTTCCGTGGAATGAGTATTTGAACGTCGTCACGAACGATGAGCTTCAGGGTGATAATATTGATGGGTCTGACCAATTTATCGTTCATGAAAGCTATGATCCGAAAGCTGCGCAGGGGCCGGCGCTTTTCCCGCAGTCATTCTTCCTCGAATTAACTAATCCCGACGGCGGTCGAGGCGGGAGAGACCTGATACGCTTCGAGGAGAGTTACTCAGACCCCTTTAAAGTTCTAAACTCGCCGCAGGGGAATTTCTGGATTCAGCGCCGCGAAGCTGATTCGACGCTCATTCGGCAGTTCGGCGGTGACACGGTCCTTTCGCAATATGCCAGTAACAACAGCACACATTCTTTATGGATCAACGGCACGCTCATTCCTCCGGACCCCAAGAACGGGAATGACAATGGAGACGGAACACAAACAGAGAGTTTCGCCTCCTTGTTTGATCCGTCGAAGTTAACATCCGTAAACGCCCTCAACTACTACCGCAACTTACCGGTCAATAGTGATGGGGACCCTGCCAACGACGAGCACCCGGCTTATTTTGAAGATAAGTACGGCAGTAAATCCTTGATAGGCGTTTTTATTCCTATCAATAATTCCGGCCAGATCCTTGACGTCCCTGGTTTTGGCCTTCGGGGGTTAAGGGATGTTCTAAGTCCCAACCCTCTCGTAAATGGCGGCAATTACAACCTGGAGATGATCTTTTTCTACGGCGTCAATAACGGATCCACCGGCTTATTCGAGGAGGAGTTCAGGATCGACACGCTCATCACCCCTGAGCTTTTCAGTGATCTGGGGTCCCTCAACAATTCCGCAAATTTCCCAGCGACTCTTCACCCGGACAACGACGATAATCCGGTTCCCTAATTAGCCCCAGGATTTTTCAAATGTGTTGAAGTTTTCCGCCGATTCGATAGAATAGTCGAATCATTTCAAGCTAAATCCAACGTCAAAACATTCACTAAAGGAGTTTCTCGTGGTTACCATTTCTGAAGGAAAACTGAAAAGTTTAGAGGCGGTGTCGAACAAGCAGGGTGTCATCACGGCGGCGGCGATGGATCAGCGCGGTTCGCTCCGGAAGTCCATCGCGAAGGCGAAGGGCGTGGACGAAAACCAGATCACCGACGCGATGATGGCTGAGTTCAAGACGATCGTCACGAAAGTCCTGACCCCTCACTCCAGTGCCATTTTGCTTGATCCTGAATTCGGCCTTCCGGCCGCCGCGGCACGCGCCAAGGGTTGTGGTCTTCTTTTGGCCTACGAAAAGACCGGTTACGACGACTCAAGCGCAGGCCGTATTCCCACTTTCATTGAAGGCTACAGCGCCAAACGCATCAAAGCCGAGGGCGGAGACTGCGTGAAGGTCCTTCTTTATTACAGCCCGTTCGATGAGCCCAAGGTGAATCAGAGAAAGCACGAGATCATGGAGCGTATCGGCAAGGAGTGTGAAGAGGCCGACATCGCTTTTTTTCTCGAGTTCGTCGGCTACGATCCCAAGGGCGGCGACGAAAAAGGGATCGAATACGCGAAGCTGAAGCCCGAGATCGTCATCAAGAGCATGGAGGAATTCGCGAAAGACAAGTATAAGGTGGACGTTCTCAAGGTCGAGATCCCCATCAACGTGAAGTTTCTCAAGGGCTCCAAAGCCTTCAATGGCAAGGAAGCCGCCTACGACATGGAAGAGGCGAAAAAGATCTTCAAGCGCCAGGACGCCAGCGTGAAGAAGCCTTTTATTTTTCTTTCCGCGGGCGTGGACGATGATATTTTCCGCGAAAGTCTCGAAGTCGCGATCGGCGCGGGGGTGAATTTCGCGGGTGTTCTCTGCGGGCGCGCGACGTGGAAGGACGGGATCGCCGTTTACGGCAAGGAAGGCGCCAAGGCCCTTGAAACCTGGCTCCTTGACCGCGGCGTGCAGAATATCAAAGCTCTCAACGCGACGCTCTCAAAGGGCGCGCGGGCCTGGTTCGACAAGTACGGCGGCCGGGACCAAGTGAAGGTATTGGCCAGGGTAAAATAGCGTTATATGGCCTATATTCCGGGCAAAAAAAAGCACGAGAAAGAAGAGCCGGGGCACACGGACGACGCCCGTCTCGATCTTGATCTGAATAAACTCAAAAAAGCCTACCTGGATCTCGAGGAAGCCCACCGCGAGCTCAAAGATTCCCACACCGAGATGATCCTCAATCTCGCCGTCGCGGCCGAATGCCGCGACGAGGACACGGGCGGCCACATTCTCCGGATCAGCGACTATGCCGTTGAGGTGGCCCGGGAGATCGGCTTGTCGGAAGAGGAAATAGAAACGCTCCGCTACGCCAGCCCGATGCATGATATAGGGAAGATCGCCATTCCCGACGCCATTTTAAAGAAGCCGGGGAAACTCACGCCGGCGGAATGGGAAGTGATGAAGACGCACACGGTGATCGGCTCGAAGATCTTCCAGAATTCACGGTCGCCGATCCTACGGGCGGCCGCCCAGATCGCGCTGACCCACCACGAAAAATACGACGGCACCGGCTATCCGCGGGGGCTGAAGGGCGAGGAGATCCCGGTTTTCGGCCGCATCACGGCGGTCGTGGATGTTTTTGACGCGGTGTTGTCGAAGCGCTGCTACAAGGCGGCTTCGACATTCGATGAGGCGTTCTCCTATATTGAGTCGCTTGCCGGCACGCACCTGGACCCCAAGCTCGTCGCGGCGTTCGTCCGGATCAAGGACAAAGTGGTCGCGATCTATGAGGCGAACACGGCGATCCAGCATTTCGTGAACGATTTCGGGGCGCTTTAAGCCGTGGCGGGGAAGAAAGATTATTACGAAACGCTGGGGGTGAGCGAGCGGGCCTCCGCGGATGAGATCAAAAAGACCTACCGCACCCTCGCCAAAAAATACCACCCCGATGCCAACCCCAACAACAAGGCTGCCGAAGAAAAATTCAAAGAGATCTCCGAGGCGTATTACGTTTTAAGCGACACGAAAAAACGCGCGGATTTCGACAATTACAAGAAAAGCGGATTTGCGGGCACTTATGGAAGTAGTGCGGGCGGTTTCCAGGGCGCTCAGGGGTTTAATTTTGAGGAAATTCTCCGCTCGTTTCGCGGCGCGCAGGGAGGGGGCGGGCGCGTGAACATGCGGTTCGGGCGCGGCGGCGGAGGGGGCGCTTTCGAGGATATTTTCTCGGACCTTTTTAGCGGCGGCCGCGGCTACGGAAGCGGGGAGGAGTATGCGGGGCCCGAGTCGGAAGAAATTCCCGCGAACGTTGCCGCGACGCTCAGGATCTCGAAGTCGCGCGCGCAAAAAGGCGGCGAGGTGAGTTTTACGACGAACGACGGAAAAAAGATCACGGTAAAAATTCCGGCGGGCATCTCTTCCGGCAAAAAACTTCGTTTATCGAGGCAGGGCAATACGTGCCCGACCTGCAATCATCCGGGCGATCTGATCTTAACCATTAAAGTAGAATAAGGAGAGCAAAATGAAAACGAGCCGGATTTTTCTTGCGATGGGGATGTTAACGATCACTTTCCTCTCGGGATGCGGGGAAAAGGCCACGGTGGAAGTGGCGCCCGAAGCTACTTCGCCCGAGGTGGGGCCCGCGGCGCAGGCGGCGGTGGATCCGGCAACGGCGGCGTCGGTGAACGGCGCGGTGAAATTTGAAGGCGCGGTGCCCGAACCGGCAAAGCTTTCCGTCCAGGGAAATCCTGAGTGCGCGACGTTCCATGCCGGCGGAACGATCCAGACAGAGGAGATCGTTTCACAGAACGGCTTGCTTCAGAACGTTATCGTGTACGTCAAGGAAGGGCTCGAAAATTACGCGTTCACTCCGCCGTCGGACGCCGTGCGCATCGACAACAATCAGTGCGTTTACAAACCGCACGTCGCGGCCGTGCAGGTGGGCCAGCCGGTCGAACTTTACAACAGCGACCCGACGCTCCACAACATGCATTCCTATTCCACGGCGAACAAATCCTTCAACGTGGGCCTTCCGATCCAGGGGATGAAACAGATCAAGAAATTCGCGTCAGCGGAACTTCCCGTCACGATAAAATGTGACGTTCATCCGTGGATGAAGGGCTACCTGGCGGTGCTGCCGCATCCCTATTTCGCGGTGACCGGCGCGGACGGGATCTTTCACCTCAAGGGGTTGCCGCCCGGGGATTATCTGATCGAAGCCTGGCACGAAAAACTTGGGGCCCAATCGCAGAAGATAACGATCGGACCCCAGGAAACCAAATCGCTCGAATTTAAATTCTCGGCTTAAACGCTCGTTCCGACCTTCGACGAGAATTTGATGAAGTGCCAGACGGCCACGAGGCCGATCACCGTCACGACGGCGAGCGTCACGATATTGAACGCGCCGTAGCTCTGGGGCGCGAGCATAGCGAAGAGCATCGGCCCCGAAAGATAGGTATTCAGCCGCGACGTGAAGAGCGCTTTTTTCCTCACTGCGGGCAGGCCCTCCGCCGGAACCTTTCCTTGAAGCATTGACTTCTGCGCCGGCCAGATAATGAACCACACGTTGAACCACATCACGGACGCGAGCGTCATTCCGTAGAGGATCCAGAGTGCGCGGGATGAGATACCGTCCTCCGTTGAGAAAAGCGCCGTCGGTCCGAAACCCGCATCAGGTGAGTACATATAGGCCAGCGTGAAGATCACCCATCCGGAGAGGAACGTGATCATCGCGCCCCATCGGAACCACCAGAGCGCGCGCGGCATGAGCTTCGGATTGACGAGCTTTTTGGTCGCGTCGTCGAGCGCCCCCTGCAGCGGCACGTTCACGAAATTGAAGAAATAGAGATGGCCGAGCCAGATGATGCCGAAAATAACGTGCAGCCAGCGCAACAGGAATAAAACATTAGAATACCAGTCCGATAAGGCCATGAGAATTCCTCCAGTTGAAATTTTCTAAATTCTAACAACACTCCAGCATGAAATCAAGGAGTCATTGTAGTATAATGCGTCAATGAGCGATTTGACAGATTTAGTTAAAAAACTCTACGAGAGCTTTCCGGATAAGGTCGCGCTGATGCGAAAAAAGCTCGGCCGCCCTCTGACGCTGGCCGAGAAGATCCTCGCCGCCCACGCTTCCGATCTCAAAAACCAGGAATTTGTCCGCGGGAAAAGCTATATTTCGCTTCATCCCGACCGCGTCGCGATGCAGGACGCGACGGCGCAGATGGCGCTCCTCCAGTTCATGCAAGCCGAGCCCGATGCGGCCGCGGTCCCTACGACGATCCACTGCGATCACCTGATCCAGGCGCGTGTCGGCGCCGCCGAAGACACCAAGAACGCCATTCAAACCAATAAAGAAGTTTATGATTTTCTCCGGACGGCCTCGCAGCGCTACGGCATCGGCTTCTGGCAGCCGGGGGCGGGCATCATCCATCAGGTGGTCCTTGAGAATTACGCGTTCCCGGGCGGCCTCATGATCGGCACGGATTCCCATACGCCCAATGCCGGCGGCCTGGGCATGATCGCCGTAGGCGTGGGCGGCGCCGACGC
>CAZBAY010000098.1:0-2586 GCA_964489945.1 uncultured Planctomycetia bacterium | reverse complement strand
TAAGGTCCGCCTGGAGGCCCTGGATCAAGCCCGAATCCATTTTGAGCTCCCCGATCTCCACTGAAAGCTTTCCCTTCAAAGGGTCGCGCAGTCCCGCGTCTTTCAGCTTCGGCGCGGAGGCGGCCATCTTCTCAAGATCAAGCCAGGCTAGGTCCGAGTCGATCTCAAAATCCTCAAGTGAATAGGGGCCTGACGGGCTTGCAAGGTTCACGCGCCCCTTGAAACGGATGTTCTGCTCAGCGCTGAAAAGCGAGAACGCCCCCTGGAAATCAGCGGTCTTGGAGAAAGAAAGGTTGCGGATGATGAAATCCACGTCCCGAATTTCGATCTGGGCCGGGAACGCTTCGGTTTTATCGTAATAGCCGATCTCCGCGTCCTCGATCTTCACCTGACTGATCAGAAAAGACGCTACGGCCATCGGTTTTTCCGAAGGCTCGGCGCCGGGCTCGGGCGCTTTGGGGCTGATCCCATCCACGCGAACGGACCCGTCGGCATCACGGAATAGATTGAGAAGCGGCCGCTTCAAATGGATCGAAGCGATCTCGATCTTCTTGTCCAATAATGGCAAAAGTTGAACGGTCACGCTGGCGCGCTCAAGATAAGCCGCCGGCTTCTCCTTCTCTTTTTCGTTCCGGAAGATCGAAATATCCCTCACGTGGGCTGTGATCCCGCCCCCGCCCCATCCAAGCGAGATCCGTCCGATATCCACGGGGCTGCCCAGCGACTTTTCCAAAACTTTCACGAGTTCCGGACGATAGCGGTTCACATCAAACTTTGCGATAAAAATAGTGAGGCCCACGGCGCCAAGCGCCGCCAAGATCATAAGGATCAAAAGGATCTTTTTCATTCGCTCCCCTCCGACTGCGTTGAATGTCTGCCCACATGCGAGCCCGGCGGAGCCGGCAGCCCCGTCTGGATCGCCACGCACTGCGCGACCCCCAGCGCTCCGCTCAGAATATTCGTAACGACGTCCCGCATATCCCCGAAGCGGTACGGCAGAATGCCCTGTACCAGTTCATCCGCCGAACTCACGAGCGATACGAAAAGCACGGACCCGCCAACGCGTCGGGCGATCCCCGCTTTCGCCCGTCCCAGATCGCTTGCGGCCAAAACCCCCAGAACGCCATACGTGAAAACATGCGTCTGCTCGGTAAAAAAAGGCTGGTTCACAGCCAGCACCCACGCCAAAAAAAAGATCCCGACAGCCGCCAGAATATGAGAGTGCCTTAAATTTTTCTGGTAAGCGTAATAGAGCGTGAACACCACGAGAATGAGAAAAGACAGCTGCAGCAGCCGGAAAAGGACTACATCACCGATAACGCGCGAAAGCCCCGTCCGCACCTGCAGCATGAAGACCGCGGAAAGAACGATATAAGCCCCAAAACCAACCGTAAGCTTCGAGAGACCCTTGAACAAAGCGTCGTTACCGCTTAATGGCCTTGAACGATGAGGTGGCCTTACGGCTTTTGGAGCCGTTCATATAAACCTGCCGCACGGACCATGTATAGATCTGGCCGTCCTCAAAACGGTTCGCGTTCAGATCGATCTTGTAGGCACTTTTGAAGACCTTGTCCTTGAAGATCAGATTCGCCTCGACGCGGTTATACCCTTTATAGATCCGGAAATCATAGTAATCCCTGCGCGTGATGTCCCCTTCAAACGGGCTCCATTCGAAAAGAAGCGAGGACTTGCCGGTCAGGTCCACCTGCTCGGATGTCGGCGAAATAAGACGCGGTTCCGGCACATGCGAGAGAGAGCCCCCCACATTCGCGGAAAGCCCGATGCGCTCGTCCGCGAACGCCGGCGCGGCCAGCAATAAAACGAGAAGTATCCAAAGCATTTTTTTCATAGTTTTTCTCCCTATGGATGGATCGTGACCGTTGTGCCTACTTGCGCCCAGTCAAATAATTGTACGACATCCGCGTTGCGCATACGGATACAGCCGTGCGAGGCCGGCTTTCCGATGAGACCCTCATCGGCTGTGCCGTGAATATAGATCTGACGTTTGAACGAATCGACCCTTTTGCCTTTGTTCACGCCCGGCTCAAGCCCGTCGAGCCACAGGATCCTGGAGGTGATCCGGTCATCCGCCGAGGGCCGGTCCGATAAATTGATGGCTGAAACAGTGAGGGTATTGACGCGGTTTTTGAAGATAGTGTTGGCCGGAACCCCCGCCCCGATCTTCCGGGCGATGCGGTGTCCGCCGAGAGGCGTCTGGTTGCTATTCAAACGATTTCCGATGCCGTAACGCGAGGTAGAGACCGGGTAGGCTTTCAGAGTCTTTCCGCCGCTAGAAGCGACCATCTTCTGCTGCGAAACATACACATCCAGGCGTTTTTCCCCGTCCGCGGCGGCCGGACTTTGCGCGGTAAAAAAAACCAGGATAAAAAAAAACGCGCCCCATTTGATCATGGCGCTATTTTATCACAAAGCGCTTAGTTTTTCTTTACGGCCTCTTCGACGAGGCGGTTGGCCTGGGAAAATTCCATCCAACGATCCTGAGACAACGACCACCACAAAACAACGCCAGGCACCGTCACATAAAGCGCGCCCAAAATGAACACGCAGGCCAGTTTCACCCCCGGC
>CAZBAY010000097.1:0-5630 GCA_964489945.1 uncultured Planctomycetia bacterium | reverse complement strand
TGCTGGCGCTCGACCTCGGCGTCTTTCACAAAAAAGCGCATGTCATCAAGATCAAGGAAGCGCTCCTCCTCAGCGCGTTCTGGATCGCGCTCGCGCTCACCTTCAACGTCGGCGTTTATTTCGTCGCTGGCAAGCAAAAGGCCCTCGAGTTCCTCACCGGGTATCTCATCGAAAAATCCCTGAGCGTCGATAACCTTTTCATTTTCCTTCTTATTTTTAATTTCTTCAAAGTCCCTCACATTCATCAGCACAAGGCGCTATTCTGGGGGATACTCGGGGCGATCCTGTTAAGGGGTTTCTTCATCCTGACCGGCGTGACGCTCGTCGAAAGGTTCCACTGGCTCCTTTATATCTTCGGGGCATTTCTGATCTACACGGGCGTCAAGCTCGCTTTTGAGAAGGACAAGGAGATCCACCCCGAGAAAAGCCTCGTGACGAAGCTTTTCCGCCGGATGATGCCGGTCACGAACGAATTTCATGAGGATAAATTTTTCGTGCGTATCGACGGGAAGCTCTTTGCCACTCCGCTTTTTCTCGTCTTGAACGTCATCAACGTGACGGACGTCATCTTCGCGATGGACTCGATCCCCGCCATTTTTGCGATCACGCTCGACCCGTTCATCGTCTACGCTTCCAATATTTTCGCGATCCTGGGCCTCCGGGCGCTTTTCTTCGCGATCTCGGGCGTCATGCGGCTTTTTCATCACCTCCACTACGGCCTTTCATTTATCCTGTCGTTCGTGGGCCTCAAAATGCTCGTGGCCGATTTTTACCACATTCCTATCGGGGCGGCGCTGGGCGTCATCGCGGGTGTCCTGGTGATGTCTGTCATCGCCTCGCTGATCTGGCCGAGGAAGCATCCTCACCACGAGCCCCACGAGGCTCACGGCCACCCCCATGACCAGGGATGAAAAAGCCGCCGGCAAAACGGCCTCCGCTGATCTCCGCAAGGACGTTCGCTTTTTAACCACCCTCCTCGGGGATGTGATCCGCGAGCAGGAGGGGGAAAAACTCTTCGGAAAGATCGAGGCGATCCGCGGTCTTGCCAAGTCCATCCGCCAATCCCACAAGCCTGAACTTATTTCCGAACAGAAAAAACTGATTGGGTCACTCGACCTCGACGAAGCGTACAAGATCGCGCGCGCGTTCACGATCTATTTTCAGCTGGTGAATATCGCGGAGGAGGCCCAGCGGGTCCGGAGGATCCGACATTATGAAAACGACCCCAAGCTTCTGGGGGAAATGTCACTGCGCCGGCTTTTCCATGACCTCCGCGAAAAGGGGATACGCGGCGCCGACATTTCGCGTTTCATGGCTGAGATGGAGATCGAGCTCGTGCTGACGGCCCATCCGACAGAAGCCAAGCGCCGGACTGTCATGGAGCATCTTTTGCGCATCGCCTCGGACCTGGCGCGGTACGACCGGCCGGATCTTGCCGGGAGTGAACGCGAGGCGGCCGCCCTTCGCGTCAAGGAAACGCTTGAGATCCTCTGGCAGACGTCCGAGATCCGCCAGCGGAAGGTCGAGGTTATGGACGAGGTAGACCAGACGCTCTTTTATTTCCAGCGGACGATCCTTGAGCTCGCGGCGGACCTTCAGGCCAAGATCAGGCGGGAATTCGCCCACTATTATAAGGAAGGGGAAGAACCGATCCTTCCGTTCGTCCGTTTCGGGTCCTGGGTAGGGTCCGACCGCGATGGGAATCCCAATGTCACCTGCGCGATCACCAAGCAAACCGCCATGTTACACCGGCGCCTTGTTTTACGGCATTATCTGGCGGCTCTTGAAAATTTGATCCGCCGATTCAGCCAGTCGCAGGAAGCCGCGAAAGTTTCCCGCAAGCTTAAGGAATCACTCGAAGAGGACCGGCGGCTTCTTCCGCAGTCGGCCAAAGAGCTCGAGCGCTACGAAGCCGACGAGATCTATCGGAAAAAACTTTCCTTCATCCATGAAAAGCTTCTCCGAACGCTTAAAAAAAGAAAGCCGGGTTACGCCTCGCCGGAACCCTTTTTGGAGGATCTCTTGACCGTTCAAGAGAGTCTCAAAGCCAACGGCGGTTTTTTGGCGTCCCGCGGCGACCTTGAACGTCTTGTGAACCAGGTCCGCGTATTCGGATTTCATCTGGCGAAGCTTGATTTCCGCGATCATGCCAAAAAACTTCACGAATCGCCCGCCCAGATCAGGGAAGAGCTCGACGCGCTCCGCGATATCCGCAAGAAGATCGACCCGGGCCTGGCGGAGAATTACATTCTTAGCATGACGGAGACGGGCGCGGACATGCTGGCGCTCCTGAAGCTCATCGGAAAAAGGGAGCGTGTCAGTATCGTGCCGCTTTTTGAGACGATCCATTCGCTTGAGCGCTGTCATGAGGTGATGGAAGAGCTTTTTTCGACGCCGGCGTACCGGTCGTATCTGACCTCACGCGGCAACCGCCAGGAGGTGATGCTCGGGTATTCGGACAGCTCGAAGGACGGCGGGTATCTCGCGGCGAACTGGAAGCTATACGTCGCGCAGAAAAATCTCGCGGAAACAGCCCGGCGCCACAAAGTGAAGCTTAAGCTCTTTCACGGCAAGGGCGGCACGATCGACCGCGGCGGCGGCGAATCGCACAAGGCCATCCTGGCCCAGTCCGACGCGGCCCCGGGCGGGCGCATCAAGCTGACCGAGCAGGGGGAGGTTGTTTCCCAGAAATACGCCAACGCCGTCATCGCCGGGCGGAACCTCGAACAGCTCATCTCCGCGGTCGTCTGGACAAACCTTGTCAACAAACGCGAAACGGAGCATAACAAAAAAATCCCCGTTTGGGAGGGCCGGATGGAAACGCTTTCGGGGCTTTCCTACCGGTTTTACCGCGGGCTGGTTTTCGAGACCCCCGGATTCCTTGATTTTTACCGGCAAGCCACCCCGATCCGCGTGCTCCAGATGACCAAGATCGGTTCACGCCCGGCCTCACGCTCCGGGGAGGAGACAGTCGAAAATCTTCGCGCGATCCCCTGGGTTTTCAGCTGGATCCAGTCCCGCTACATCATCTCCGCCTGGTACGGTGTCGGCCGCGCGCTCGAGGCTTTCTGTGAGGAAAGAGGTCCGAAAGGCATCGAGGAACTCCAGGAAATGTACGAGGAGTGGCCGTTTTTCCGGTCTCTCATCGACAACGTCCGGGTGTCACTCGCCAAGACCGATCTGGTCATCGCCGCGCAGTACGCCACGCTTGTGGAGGACGGAGAGCTTCGCGGCAGGATACACGGCTTGGTGGAAGCAGAGTATCGCCGCGCCGTTTCGCATGTGCTCAAGATCTGCTCTCAGGAGGAGCTTTTGGACTTCCACGCGACGCTGAAGGAATCCATCCGTCTGCGCAATCCTTACGTGGACCCCTTGAACGACATTCAACTGCGCTTTTTGCGCGAGATCGGGAAGGAAAAGTCGGAAGAGGACCGCCGGAAAATGGGTGAGATCCTGCTCCTCACGGTCAACGGCATCGCGTCCGGCATGAAAAGCACGGGCTAACATGTTACAATTGGTAACAAGCGGAGACAATCTTGGAGCTGCTTAAAGGGAAAGACAATATCGAGAAAGCCAAGTCCCTCGAGGTTGCCGAAGAGGCGCGCGAGGAGGCGGGGCGGTATCCCAGTTTTGTCGGGGACCTTTTCACCGGCCGCGTGCGGTGGGACCTGATATTTCCCTACCCTGCTCAGGATGAGGCGGATAAAAAGATCGGCGACGACTTCCTCGCGAAGCTTGAGCCTTTTCTAAAAAATAACCTCGACGCGGACGCGGTTGACCGCACGGGCATTATTCCCGATCACGTGATGAAGGGCCTCCGGGACCTCGGCTGTTTCGGCCTGAAGATCCCCAAAGAATACGGCGGACTCGGCCTTTCCCAGACCAATTATAACCGCGCCGTCGGCATGGTGGCCAGCCACTGCGGCTCGACGGCGGTGCTTCTTTCCGCGCATCAGTCGATCGGTGTTCCCCAGCCCCTCAAGCTTTTCGGCAATCCCGAGCAAAAGAAAAAGTATCTCCCGCTTTTCGCCAAGGGCGCCATTTCCGCGTTCGCCCTGACCGAGCCCGACGTGGGTTCCGATCCCGCCAAGATGAGCACGACCGCGACGCCCATCGAGAACGGAAATTATTACCTCATCAACGGCACAAAACTTTGGTGTACGAATGGCACGATCGCGGATGTTCTCATTGTCATGGCGAAAACGCCTCCAGTGATCGTGAGAGGCAAAGAGAAAACTCAGATCACGGCGTTCATCGTTGAAAAAGGAATGCCCGGTTTTGAAGTGGTGCATCGCTGTATGTTCATGGGCCTCAAGGGGATCCAGAACGGACTCTTACGGTTCAAGGATGTAAAAGTCCCAAAAGAAAATATCCTTTGGGGTCTCGGAAAGGGGCTTAAACTCGCTCTCATTACCTTAAATACCGGCCGGCTCACGGTTCCGGCGGCTTGCACGGCGATGGCAAAGAAATCTCTGGGCATCACCCGCGATTGGTCGAACAAGCGTGTCCAATGGGGCGCTCCCATCGGGCATCACGAGGCGATCACATCCAAGATCTCCCTTATGACGGCAATGACTTTCGCGATGGACAGTGTCACTTGGCTTTCTTCATCCCTTGTGGATCAGGGGAAAGTGGATGTGAGGCTTGAGGCGGCGATCGCAAAGCTCTTTTGCACCGAGGCTGCCTGGCGCATCGCGGATGACACGGTGCAGATCCGCGGCGGCCGAGGTTACGAGACGGCGGATTCTCTGAAAGCGCGCGGGGAGGAACCGATCCCCGTCGAGCGTGTTATGCGAGACGCCCGCATCAATCTTATTATCGAAGGCACAAGCGAGATCATGCATCTTTTCATCGCCCGCGAGGCGATGGACCCGCACCTGCGCCGGATAATCCCGATCATTAGCTCAAAAACGCCCCTTTTAGAAAAATTCCAGAAGATCACTGAGGCTTTTTCCCACTATGCTTTCTGGTACCCGCGGCAATGGATGTACTTGAGTCGCTGGAGGAATTACGCGAAGGTCTCGCCGGTCATCCGCGGGCATATCCGGTTCATCGAGAAAAAAAGCCACCAGCTCGCGCGCGAGCTCTTCCACGCGATGGTCGTGTACCAACAGGGACTCGAGAAGCGCCAGCAGATCCTTTTCCGTTTTGTGAATATCGGCTCGGACCTTTTCGCGATGGCGGCCACCTGTTCCCGCGCGGCGCATCTGACGCAAAAAAACCCGGCGGACAAAAGCCCTGAGGAACTGGCCGACCTTTTTTGCCGCGAGGCGGCGCTCCGCGTGAAGCGCGAATTCCACGCCCAGCGGGAGAACGATGATAAAATGATCTATAAGATCGGCCGGAATATGCTGGACGGAAAATATCGCTGGCTGGAAACCGACATAGTGAGGTGAGATGAAGAAAACAGTCCTGATCGTTTTAGCCGATGGATTTGAGGAGATCGAGGCGATCACCCCGATCGATGTCCTGCGCCGCGCGGGTCTTGAGGTGGTCGTGGCGGGGGTGGGGAAGCGCGAGATCACGGGCTCACACGGCATCACGGTCGAAACGGATGTCATGCTCGAACAGTACCAGGAATCCCCTGACGCGATCGTCCTTCCCGGCGGCATGCCCGGCGCCACGAACCC
>CAZBAY010000096.1:0-4166 GCA_964489945.1 uncultured Planctomycetia bacterium | reverse complement strand
AAAACAGGTGTGCGGATCTCACCGCGCGCTGTCTTTAGGATCCCGGTCCGCGCTCGAGTGCGACTGTCCCGGTGAAGGACTTTGAACATTTACCGGCGGAACCGTCCGATCTTGAGGAGCCTGGCGAGGTTCGCGTTCTTGGTGACTTTCGGGACGATATTCCCTTTTTTTGAGGAAAGGAGCGTCGACACACCCGGGCCGTGGCCCGAAAGAAAACTATCCGAATGCGCTATGATGCCGATGGTGACCGCGCCTTCATAATAATGGCGGCCGTACGTGTTGTCGGCGTCAATGATCGCGACAAAATCCCCAAAGCAGATCTTGTCCAAACCGTATTTCTTCACGGCCTTGGGGTCCTGGGTCGTGATGTCGTAATCGCCCGTCCCGGGATCGGGATGCCCGATGCCGGAACCCATGAGCGCCGCCGGCACGGTGATCGCCACGGGAACCTCAAGCTTTCCTCCCGGAAGCGAGCGTATCCCCCACGCCTTCAAAACGCGCGGGTCCAGATTGTAAGCGACGGTGTCCGAAGCCCCATCGATTTGAAGCCCCTGGCCATGCGCTTTCACCAAAATTTTGTCATCGTACGTTAATTTCTCAAGTGTTTTGTCATCGAAATCCACGATGAGATGCTCGACACCGCCATGGTGGCCAACCACAGTCCCTTTTGCGCCTTTCGCGCTGCCCGTGATGACGCGCGCCTCATTTCCCACACAGGCCAGAAATTGCATGGCCATGTTCATCTTGCTTGTTCGCTTTTCCTCGTCCAGAAGGACCGACACACCCGGCTCGATATGATCGCCACGCCATCCGAACGCCGAGTCTCCGACCTTCACGTTATAGGTGATCCCGCCCACGCTGGGCAGCGAGTGGCCCCGCCCTTCGGCGTCGACCTCAAATTCCGCGTAGCGGATCGGATGCGCCGGCTTTCCCTGCACCGCCATTTTCACCAATTTACTCTCGTTCGTCTTCAACATGATACCGTTTCTCCTCTCGTCCAAATTTAAGGTCCTTCAATGACCAATAGAGCAATCCAAATCCCATGATGAAAAAAAGCGCGCAAACCACGTAAATGGAAAGCGGCGTCCCCGGCCCCATCAGCGCCCATCCGAAGATCCCGATCCCGAACAAAAGAATGAACCCGCTGTAAATGAGGACGAACCAGAGCACGAATTTCATGCCCAACCCGAGGGAAACAGCGAAAACCACCGGCAGGATCGCTTGCGTGCAGAGCCATTGGAGCGTCTCGATCTGCGTTCCCTGCTCCCCGATCTCGGGCAGCGCCCAATAACCCCACAGCGCGTTCGACACCGGGCCTAACAGTAAAAAGAATAAATAATTCCTGAGTTTCATGCCGCTACTATACTACAAAATCAACATCGCGTCGCCATAGCTATAAAAACGGTACTTCTCGGCGATGGCGTGGTCGTAGGCTTTTTTTCGCAGCGCTTCGCCCATGAACGCGGAGACAAGGAGGAGGAGCGTCGTCCGGGGCAGATGGAAATTCGTGATGAGGTGATCAGCGATCTCGAACGTGAATGGCTCCCTGATAAAAAGATCCGTGTCTCCCTTGCCGGGAATAAGTGTTTTATTCTGCACGCAGGTCTCAAGGACGCGCAGCGTCGTCGTCCCCACGGCCCAAACACCGCGCTTTTCAGCCTTGGCCCGGTTGATCCGGTCCGCGGTCTCCGGGGAGAGCTCGAAGGTCTCCGAGTGCATCTGGTGCGCCTCCAGGTTCTCCACCGGCTTGAAGGTCCCGTACCCGACGTGGAGCGTCACCGCGCAGATCTCGACCCCCTTCTTCCGGATCTTATCCAACAACGCTTCCGTGAAATGAAGCCCGGCGGTAGGGGCCGCCACAGCGCCTTCGGCCGCCGCATAGACCGTCTGGTACGTGGCGAGGTCCCCCGCATCGGCCTCCCGCTTAATATAAGGAGGCAGCGGCATGCTGCCATTCTTCGCGGCGAACGCTTTCACGTCCTCCACCCCCTGAAACTCCACAAGCGGTATCCCGTCCGTGTCACGCTTCATAAAAACCGCCGTAACTCTCTCTCCTCCGAAAACGATCTCCTGCCCGTCCCGCAACGCCGGCTGAACAAGGCATCTCCAGATCTTTTTCGTCTTCAACTCCTCCGCTTCGGCCGCGGAAGTGTAATCCTCGGGCCCGGCCTTGGGCCTTTCGTACGGCGCGAGAAGCAGGAGATCCACCTTGCCCTGCGTTTCTTTCTTTTTTCCCAGAAGACGGGCCGCGAAGACCTTCGTGTCATTCAGGACCAGCACGTCACCGGGCGAGAAATATTCCTCAATGTCGGAAAAGCGCCGGTCCAGGAGTCCGCCGTCCTTGCGGTCGACGACCAGAAGACGTGAAGCGTCTCTTTGGGAAAGGGGTTTTTGGGCGATCAGCTCTTTGGGGAGGTCGTAATCCAGATCACTTAGCTTCATGAAGCTTCAGATCGGAGCGGTACTGCGCGAGTTTTGCGCCGGGGTAATAAAGCTGGAGGATCTTGAGGAAGTCATGTCCGACGAGCGACTGGCCGAAAGAGCCCCACTGACAAAGACCGACTCCGTGCCCCCAGCCCTTGCCGCGGAATTCGGCTGCATCGTCGCTAACGGAGACCGTGAAAGACGTGCTGCGGATCTTATCGCCCCCTACCCAGATCCGGAAATCTTTGGCCGCGACCACCGCTTCCCGCATCGTGCCGGTGATACGGAGGCTTCCCACGCGGCCGGACGGCGTCTGCGAAACGGGCTCGATCCTGAGGATCTGTCCGGCGTATCGCGCGTTCTTATTCATTTTTTCCTCGATCTCGGCAAGCGGGACCTTGGCTGCCCAGCTATAATGGGGAGAAAAACGGCAGAACGAACACTTGACCTTTCCGGCAAGAGACCCAAGCCGGATGTTCCAAAGCTCATCGGAGCCGGCGGTCATGCCGGCGCAGGTCGCGTGAAAATAAGTGGGAAAAAGCTTGAGATCGTTGACTAAAACCTGGCCCGCAGTGAGGTCCACGGCACGGTTGGTCCGGTAACGCTCCGTCGTGCTCCCCCCGTAGACCTGCGAACTCGTGCCGCTCTTCAGATCATAGTCGAACGCCCGGCTCACCCGCATCTGGTAAAGCGCGTAAGTCCGCGCGGCGACGGCCTGCGCTTTCAGCGCGTTCATCGGCCACCAGGGCGCGACCTCGTGGTGAAGGACACCGTAGAGGTAGCTTTCCACCGAAAGCTTGTTTACCGCGTCGAGGGACCCCTTTTTTACGTTTTTCAAAACGTCGACGACGCCCCGGAAACGCCTTTTGTTCAGATAAAGATCCCGGTCATTCGCCGGTTCGATGCGGATCCCGCGCGCGAGCCACTCCTGCTTGTCGAGCCGGATCCCGCGCGCAGTGACGGCAAGCGGGGCATTGAGAAGCTTCTCCCCCTTCTTCAAAACAACAAGATCCGGAAGGGACCTGACGACGTAGGCACCTTTTACCGTCACCTGTATCGTCTTGGCGTTCTCCAGCACGAGGACACGGACTTCGGGGACAGCCGGAGCAGCGCTTGAAGGAACGATTACGGAGAGGAAAATGAGGACGAGGGGAAGAATTTTTTTCAAAGTTATTTTTTCGCGTTGAACAGGTCCGCGGCTTTCGGCGCGCTGCCTGAAGCGCGCAAATGCTGAAGCGCCAAGGGGGTCGTTTCCCGCCCCCGCGACGTCCGCTTGAGAAAACCACTCTTCAGAAGGAACGGCTCGACGACATCCACGACCGTATCCACTTCCTCATTGAGCGTCGCGGCCAGCGATTCGATGCCGACGGGCCCCCCGGAATAGATCTCAACGATCGCCTTAAGTACCTTCCGGTCGAGCGGATCCAGCCCCAAGGAGTCGATGCCGTGTCCAGCGAGCGCCTTGTCGACGAGCTCCGTCGTGATCCGGCTCTGGGAATTCATCTGGGCGTAATCCCGCACGCGGCGGAGGAGTTTATTAGCCACCCGCGGGGTGCCGCGTGAACGTCTGGCGAGCTGAAACGCCGCTTCCGGCTCGATCGTGATCGACAGAAGTCCCGCGGAGCGCTGTACAATTTTCTTTAAGTCTTCCGGCTCGTAAAAATCGAGGTGGAACGACACGCCGAACCGGTCGCGGAGCGGCGCGCTCAAAAGCCCCTGCCTCGTCGTCGCGCCGATCAGCG
>CAZBAY010000095.1:0-4364 GCA_964489945.1 uncultured Planctomycetia bacterium | reverse complement strand
AACCAGCCGCAGCGCCGCGGACGTCCGGTGGTCGCTCCGAATTCTTTGCCCTTTTGGCGGATCCGCTCCATAAGGTCCGGCCCAAACTCCGTCGGGAATGGACCTTCCCCGACCCGTGTCGTATAAGCTTTTACAACGCCGATGACTTTCTGGATGGCGGTGGGCGGAACACCGGTCCCCACTGCTGCGCCCCCTGTCGTCACGTAGCTCGAGGTCACAAAAGGATACGTGCCGTGGTCCACGTCCAGGTGCGTTCCCTGAGCTCCCTCGAATAAGACCGCTTTTTTCTTGCGGATCGCCTCGTTCAAAAGAACGGCGGTGTCGCAGACGTAAGGCTTCATTTTTTTGGCGAAATTGAGGTAATCCGAATAGATCTGTTTGAATGAAAAAGGCTTGACGTTGTAGAGCTTTCTGAATATTTCGTTCTTTTCCAGGAGACTTTTCTCCAGTTTGTGCCGGAAAAGCGCGGGGTCATAGAGATCAATAACCCGGATGCCTGAGCGCATAGCCTTGTCACCGTAGCTGGGTCCAATCCCGCGGCCCGTCGTTCCGATCTTGATAAAACCCTTTTTCTCCTCACGGAGCCGGTCATAGATCCTGTGGTACGGGAAAATGAGATGCGCCCGCTCGCTGATGAACAGCCTCCCCCGCACGGAGACGCCTTTGGCCTGGAGGCTCGTGATCTCATGAATAAGCGCCTCAGGGTCCACGACGACACCGTTGCCGATGACGCAGCGCGCCTTTTTGTGAAAGATCCCGGAGGGAATGAGATGGAGAACGAATTCACCGCTCGCCTTGACGACGGTATGGCCGGCGTTGTTCCCACCCTGGTACCGGACTACATAGTCCGCGTCCTTCGACAAGATATCGATGATCTTGCCCTTGCCTTCATCCCCCCACTGAGCCCCGACAACGACCGAAACGGACATTTTTCTCCTGATTACAATTTGATGAGTTTCGCGTCTAAAATGTTCTTCGACCCGCGGATCTCTTTCAATACTTTCTCGGGAATCGCGCTGTCGATCTTGAACACCGCCCGCGCCTGCCCGCCCGGCTTGTCGCGCCCGAGCGTCATGCCGGCAATATTCACGTGATTATTGCCCAGCAGCATCCCGATCTGCCCGACGATGCCCGGCACGTCGCGATTGGCTAAAAGCAGCATGTACCCGGCGGCCTCCGCCTCGACGTCAAACTGGTCGATCATGACAATACGCGGATCCTCGCGGGTGAATAACGTCCCCGCCACCGAGCTTGTCCGTTTGTCGCTTTTGACATCAACCTGAATAAGATTAGAGAAACTCGTGAGCCCCGAGGATTTGGATTCTGTGATACGGATGCCGCGCTCTTTGGCGAGCACCGACGCGTTGACAAAATTGATGCTCTCGGCGAGGATAGGCGTCAAAAGCCCTTTGATCACAGCCACCGTGATCGCCGTCGTCTCGTATTCAACCATCTCGCCGTGATAGCTGATATCGAGCTGAAGGATCTGCCCGTCGATGAGCTGGCTTTGAAGCAGGCCCAGCTTTTCGCCGAGAGAAATATAGGGCTGAAGCTCCTTGAGGACCTCCGGGTCGAGGGAAGGCACGTTCACGGCGTTGCGCACGCCCTTTCCCAAAAGGTAATCGGAAACGCTCTGCGCGACGTCGACCGAGACGGCGATCTGCGCCTCCTCGGTGTAAGCGCCCAGATGCGGCGTCGCGATGACGTTCGGTAAGCTCAGAAGACCGTTGTTTTTAGGCGGTTCCGTTTCAAAAACGTCGAGCGCTGCGCCTCCGATCTTTCCGCTCTGCATCGCTTTGGCCAGCGCGGCCTCGTCGATCAGGCCGCCCCTCGCACAGTTGACGATTCGCACGCCTTTTTTCATCCCGCTTAATTCCTTTTCACCGATGATGCATTTGCTGTCCGCGGAAAGTGGCATGTGAAGCGTCAGAAAATCCGACTCGGCCAGAAGGCGGTCGACCGGCACAAGCTCGACGCCGATCTGAAGGGCCTTGTCGGCGCGTAAATAGGGATCGAACGCGATGACGCGCATGCCGAAGCCCTGAGCGCGCTTGGCGACCTCCGTCCCGATCCTGCCGAGCCCCATAATGCCGAGCGTTTTGTCGTAAAGCTCGACGCCCGTGAATTTTTTGCGCTCCCATTCGCCGCGCTTCATCGACGCGTCCGCCTGGGGGATGTTGCGCGCCAGCGCCAGGATCATGCAGAATGTGTGTTCGGCGGCGGAAACGGTGTTGCCGCCCGGCGTGTTGATGACGACGATCCCCTTCTTCGAGGCCGCTTCGACATCGACATTGTCCAGTCCGACGCCCGCGCGGCCAATGACTTTGAGTTTCTTCGCCGCCTCGATGACTTCTTTCGTGAGCTGTGTGCCGGACCGCACGATACAGGCGTCGCAGTCGGCGATCTGTTTCTTCAACTCCTCCACCGAAAGCTTCGTCTTGACCAGCACCTCGAAGCTCTTCTCCTTCTGGAAAAGACTCAGGCCCTCCTGGGCGAGATCATCGCAGATCAAAATTTTGGAAGCCATCGATCCTCCTTAAACCTTGGCGATGGCAAAACCGACCTTCGCCATCGCATCGCAAAACGCGTCGTAGCCGCGCTGGGCGTCCGCCAGCGTGCAAGCCGCGCCCATGTGCGCGAAACGCACGAGCTTGCCCTTCAGTTCGCCCTGCCCGTCCGCCATCACGACACGGTGCTCGTTGGTCATGATCTTGATCGCGGCGCCCGAATCTATTCCCGAGGGCATCTCGATCGCCGTCAGGCCGTTGGAAGGCGCCTTCGCGAAAAGACCGAGGCCCAGCGCCGTCATTTGTTGGCGCACCCAGGCAGCCACGTCCGCGTGCCGCTTCCACACGTTCTCGACGCCTTCGCCGACAAGCATGTCGAGCGCCTCGTCGAGACCCTGGATGAGACTGACCGCCGGCGTGAAGGGCGTGTCGTTCTTTTTGATCGCTTTCAAAGTCTCATCGAAATTAAAATAGTATTTTGGTAAATTCGATTTCGTGATCGCCGCCACGGCCCTCTCATTCAACGCCACGAACGAAAGCCCGGGCGGAAGCATGAGCCCTTTCTGGCTGCCTCCGACCACAACGTCCACACCCCATTCGTCCATTTTGAGCGGATCGCACATGAGACCGCTGATCGCGTCGACCATCAGAAGCGCACCGGTTTTTTGAGTAAGCTGGGCAATCTCCCGGACGGGATGTACGACGGCCGTGGAGGTTTCGCAAAGCGTCATGAGAACCGCTTTCGCGTTCGGATTTTTTTGGAGCGCCTCTTTGACCTGGTCCGGGTGAACCGCCTCGCCGTATTTCAACTCGGTGCTTTTCACGTCCATCCCGTAAACCCGCGCAATATCGCGATAACGCTCGCCCCACTTGCCGGCTGACACGGAGATCACCGTGTCCCCCTTTGACAACAGATTCGTGATCGTCGCTTCCATCGCGCCCGTGCCCGATGAGGCGAAGAACATGACGGGGTGCTTGGTCACGAAGATCTTCGATAATTTAGCGTTGACGCGCTCCAGCAACGCCTGAAATTCCTTCGTCCGGTGATGGACCATCGGGAGCGCGGTTTTCTGAAGAATGCGCGCCGGGACGTTCGTCGGCCCGGGTGTCAATAGCAGGTAATCCCTCATTTTTTGAGCGCCCTCGCGTTCTCAACGACGTCATCCACGATGCCGTAGGTCTTGGCTTCCTCGGCCGACATGAAATAGTCCCGGTCAGCGTCCTTTTCGATCTTCGCCTTATCCTGGCTGGTGTGCTTGGCGAGGATCCCGTTCAGCTTGTCCTTCAGATTCTGGATCTCCTTGGCCTGGATGTTGATGTCCGTAGCCACGCCCTGCACGCCGCCCCAGGGCTGATGGATCATGACGCGGGAATTGGGAAGCGAATAGCGTTTTCCCTTTGTGCCGGCCGCCAACAGCACGGCGCCCATGCTCGCCGCCTGTCCGATGCAGTACGTGCAAACATCCGGTTTTAGGAACTGCATGGTGTCGTAGATCGCCAGGCCGCTCGTGATCGAGCCGCCCGGGGAGTTGATATAAAGGTGGATGTCCTTCTCCGCGTCTTCCATCTGGAGAAAAAGAAGCTGTGCCACGACAAGGTTCGCCACGAAGTCGTCGATCGGCGTGCCGATGAAAAGCACGCGGTCCTTTAAGAGTCGGGAATAAATGTCGTACGCGCGCTCGGTGCGCCCCGTCTGCTCGATCACCATCGGTATCAGTATGCTCATCGCTTTATCCTTTCGTGGGTTCTTCCAATTTCGCGTTCGCCAGCAAAAAATCGACCGTCTTCGCTTCCCGCATGCTTTCGCGGACATCGTCCTCGAACACGGGGCGCACTTCCTCGAGGGGGCGCTTGGAT
>CAZBAY010000094.1:0-6818 GCA_964489945.1 uncultured Planctomycetia bacterium | reverse complement strand
GAATTTGCCGCGCGCGGAGGATTTGAGAAAAAACGCTACGCATGGGGTGATGAGTTTCAGCCGAAGGGCGAGTGGATGGCCAACACCTTTCAAGGAAATTTTCCGAATCTTGACAATGGGGAAGACGGCTTTAAAGGAGTTTCTCCGGCCAAAAAATTTAAACCAAACGGCTACGGCCTGTACGACATGATCGGAAATGTGTGGGAGTGGACTTCCAATGAATTTCAAGATCCCGCCGAGCCTTTGGTGCCCAAGCGCGTGACGAAAGGTGGATCCTTTATGTGCAAT
This sequence comes from uncultured Planctomycetia bacterium, assembly GCA_964489945.1. Classification (GTDB taxonomy): domain Bacteria; phylum Omnitrophota; class Gorgyraeia; order 2-02-FULL-51-18; family 2-02-FULL-51-18; genus CAZBAY01. The sequence continues at coordinate 6,530 of CAZBAY010000094.1, read as the reverse complement.
GAGCATTATTGTACCAATTACCGCCCGAGCGCTCGCCGCGGGACGGGTTTTGACAGCGGTTCTTCGAATGTCGGTTTTCGGTGCGTGAAGGATTCATTAAAAGGAGAATAGCGATGAAAACAAAGTCCACCCAAGCGCCTCTTTTGGCGGCGTTCCTCGTCATCAGCCTTGTATTTCAGTTTGGCACGTTCGGGTTTCTATCAAGTGCTCGGGCTGAAGAAGCCGGCACTGAGATCGACCGCACCGTACTCCCTATTAAAGAACCCACGTATCCCGCGATCACGGAGATGGATGCTCACAACGCCGTGGCTCCGCCCCGTTTTGAAATCAAAGCTCCTGAGAAAGCGCCCAACGTCGTGATCGTTTTGATCGACGATCAGGGCTTCGGGCAGTCGAGCGCTTTTGGCGGTCCCATCCATGAGCCGATAGCAGAAAAGCTTGCCGCAAATGGATTGAAGTATAACCGCTTTCACACCACAGCGCTTTGCTCGCCTACCCGTGTGGCCTTGCTTACCGGCCGTAACCATCACGTAAATAATGCGGGCGCCATCATGGAGCTGGCCACAGGATTTCCCGGCAACACCGGTATTCGCCCCAAGAGCGTGGCGCCTCTGGCGGAAATGTTGAGATTGAACGGGTACAGCACTGCCGCGTTCGGTAAATACCATGAAACGCCTCCCTGGGAAGTTTCCGCGTCCGGTCCTTATGACCGCTGGCCGACCCATTCGGGTTTCGATAAATTCTACGGATTCATCGGTGGCGAGACCAACCAATGGGCCCCTGCGATCTACGATGGCACGATCCGCGTCGAACATCCAAAAGATCCTAATTATCATTTCACGACGGATATGACCAATCAGGCGATCAATTGGATGAACGCGCAAAAATCGCTGACACCTGACAAACCTTTTTATGTGTATTTTGCCCCCGGCGCCACCCACGCGCCACACCACGTTCCTCAAGAATGGATCGATAAATATAAAGGAAAGTTCGATCAGGGTTGGGACAAGCTGCGTGAGGAAACTTTCGCGCGTCAAAAGGAACTCGGGGTCATTCCGCAGAACGCCCAGCTTACGCTCCGCCCGAAGGAGATGCCGGCGTGGGATGATCAAACGCCTGAGCAGAAAAAACTTTTCGCGCGGCAAATGGAAACCTTTGCCGGATTTGCCGAGCACACCGATCATGAAGTCGGGCGATTGGTGGAGGCCCTAGAAAAAATGGGCGTGATGGACAATACCCTATTCCTCTATGTCATAGGGGACAACGGCGCCAGCGCGGAAGGCGGACCGGAAGGGACCTACAATGAAATGATGGCGCTGAACGGGATCATCGGCAAAGCCTCTCAAATGATGGACCACATTGATACGTGGGGAGGCCCGACCACCTTTCCTCACTACGCCATCGGCTGGGCGTTGGCGGGCACCACGCCTTTTCAGTGGACCAAGCAGATCGCCTCGCATTTTGGCGGTACCCGCAATGGCATGGTTGCTCACTGGCCAAATAGGATCAAGGTCAAGGGAGAGATCAGGTCTCAGTTTACACATGTCGTCGATATCGCGCCGACCGTTTTGGAAGCCGCGGGTCTGCCTTTTCCGAAAAGTGTCGACGGGACGGAGCAGACACCTTTTAACGGCGTCTCGTTCCTATATTCCTTCGATGACGCGAAAGCGGCCGAGAGGCACACGACGCAATATTTTGAGATGTTCGGAAACAGGGCCATTTATCATGAGGGGTGGGTCGCGGCCGCCCGGCATTCTATCCCGTGGGTCATGGCTAAAAACCCGCCATTAACAGACGACGTCTGGGAATTGTACAACGTGGACGAAGATTTCAGCCAAGCCAATAATCTCGCGGATAAAAATCCCGAGAAATTAAAAGAGCTTCAGGCGATTTTCGAAGAGGAAGCGATCAAAAATCATGTGTACCCGATCGATGACCGCCGGGTGGAACGTTTTGTCGCTTCCATTGCCGGCAGGCCTGACATTATGGGTAAACGCACATCCTTGACGGTCTATGAAGGCATGACGGGCTTGATGGAAAATGTATTTATTAATACAAAGAACCACTCCTACACCGTTACGGCCGACGTGGAATTGCCCGATGCGAATACCAACGGCGTTATTATCTCGCAGGCGGGCCGTTTTGGCGGCTGGTCGCTCTATATGAAAGAGGGGAAGGCCCATCATGAATATAATTTCTTCGGACTTGAGCGGACCAATATCTCGTCTTCCGAAGCGCTCGGCGCAGGGAAGCACGTCATAAAATACGAGTTTGTATTTGACGGCGGGAAGCCCGGCGCAGGCGGCAAGTGCCTTCTGTCTGTGGATGACCAGCAAGTGGCTGAAGGACAAATCCCAAAAACACAGCCGTTCGCTTTCTCCGCGGATGAAGGGGTGGACGTGGGTCTTGACGGCGAAACGGCCGTGTCTGACGACTACAAGGAAGGCGACAACAAGTTCACCGGGAAGATCGAAAAGGTCACGGTTGAGATCAAGTAATCTCCAATGAAAAACCTGCTCATTTTGACGGCCTTCGTTGAGACAGCGACAGGCGCGGCGTTGCTTCTCGTGCCGTCGGTACCGGTATCACTGCTCTTGGGTGCATCGCTTGATACGCCCGCCGCGCTGGTCGTGAGCCGCGTAGCCGGCGCGTCGCTGCTGTCCCTGGGAGCCGCCTGTTGGCTCGCGCGCAATGACGAGAAAAGTCGCGCGACGAGGGGTTTAGTCACGGCCATGATGTTCTACAACATCGCGGCTTCGGCACTGCTCACGTATGCCCGCATTGGATCGGGTCTGTCCGGCATCGCTCTCTGGCCGGCTGTTCTGCTTCATGCGGCGCTCGCCGTCTGGTGTGTCGCGTGCCTGAGGAAGCCAAAGGAGAATTCGTGAAACGGCTGATCGGATTTATCAAGACCACTCTTGTCGGGGGCTGCTCGTTATTTTCCCTGTCATCGTGAATGTTCCATTTGCGAAGGCATTTCAGAGCATGACAAAACTGGGAGCAGGTTCCGGTGAAATGGTAAAAGCTATGAGGAGAGTTTAAAATGATGAAGGTTTCGTTTAAGACCTTTTCAATGGCGCTTTATTTAATGTTTGCGCTAAGCCAGTTGGTTCTGGCCGAAGCGCCGGCGAATGGCGAGTCGGAGGCCGAGAAGATGGCCAAAAAACTCTCCAATCCCATCGCGTCGCTTATCAGCGTACCGATCCAGATGAATTACGACGAGGGGATCGGTCTGGCGGATGGTTATAAGATCTCAACCAACATCCAACCAGTTATTCCAATTTCATTGAATGAGGAATGGAATCTGATCTCGCGCACGATTATCCCGATCGTAAGCCAGGAGGATATCATTGGCCTGCCGGTCAAGACGCCGCTCGGCACGCGGATCATTGAGTCTGGCCACCAATCGGGTTCGGGGGACATCCTGCAAAGCATTTTCTTTTCCCCGAAAGAACCCACCGCTGGAGGCCTCATCTGGGGCGTGGGACCGGTATTTTTGATCCCTTCCGGATCAGAGGAGTTGTTGAGCGCTGAGAAATTTGGCCTGGGGCCGACCGCTGTTTTGCTCAAGCAGGAGAAGGGTTGGACCTACGGGGCGCTCGTGAATCATGTCTGGTCCGTCGCCGGGGAAGATGAGCGTAAGGACGTGGATGCGACGTTTCTCCAGCCATTTTTATCCTATACAACGAAGGCCGCGACGACCTACTCCCTCAACACCGAATCGACCTATGATTGGGAGAATGAAAATTGGTCTGTTCCCATTAATTTTGGCGTGAGCCAGCTATTTAAAATTGGCGGCCAGCTTGTGCAAATCGGCGGCACTGCCCGTTACTGGGCCGAGAGCCCGGACAGCGGCCCGCAGGGTTGGGGAGCCAGCATAACCGTCACCTTCCTTTTTCCCGCTTGAATCTAATAGGACATATGGTATAATTTCCTTGAACAGGAGATTAGGACATATGTCCTATTTGTCTAAATGGTGCTAAAAAGCAAGAAATCCCTTCTCCCGGACGACCTGGAAAAGCTCCGGCTTGTTCTCGGCGCGACGAAGGTGAGCCGCTCGGAGTTGGCGCGGCGGCTGGAAGTGACCTATAAGACCGTCTACCGGTGGCTTGAGAAGGGGATAAAACCCCATCCGGCTCAGTCGCGGGACATCGACGAGCTCTTTAAGGAGCATGTGGACCTGCGGAGCGTGCTTGCGGGCCTGCGGAAGAAGTTTGGAGACCCCATCCGGCGGCTCAGGCAGGACGCCCCTCTGCGTGAAGCCTTTTTTGTTCAAATGACCTATCACTCAAACGCCATTGAGGGGAGCCGCATGACGATCCGGGAAACGGAGCGGGTCTTGGCGGGGAAAATGGTGAAGGGGAAGGAGCTTTTTGAGATCTTTGAGGCGACGAACCATAAGAACGCGCTAGAATTTCTCATGGAACAGGTCCGTCCGGGCTTTCGGATCGGTGAAAATTTCGTTCTAAAGCTTCATGAGCTTGTGATGGCCAACTTTAAGAACAAGCTCCCCGGCCGGTACCGTACCGGCCAGGTGAATTTGACCAATTCCGACAAAGCCCTGCCCTCCTTCCAGGAAGTGCCGCTTAAGATGAAAAAGCTCCTTCGGGGGATCAACGCCTATGGAAAGGACCCTATTGGAAAGATCGCGCTCGATCACTATGAATTCGAGGCGATCCATCCTTTTTTTGACGGCAACGGAAGGGTGGGTCGGCTCATCGTGCTTACCCAGCTTTTGAGTCAGGGTTTCGCTCCGTCGCTCATCAAGATCGACGACCGTTTTTCCTATTATATGGCTTTGAGCAAGGGGGACCTGGGGGATTTTCGCAGTATTGTGCAGATGACCGCGATGAGCGTCTTACGGGGCTATGAGCTCCTCGCGAAATCCATTAGTTAGTGTGATACAATACTCCGCATGAAAAAATTCATCTGTGTGCACGGACATTTTTATCAGCCCCCGCGCGAGAATCCCTGGACGGGGGAGGTGGACGAGGAGCCTTCCGCCGCGCCTTTCCACGACTGGAACGAGCGCATCGTCAAGGAGTGTTACGCGGCGAACACCAAGGCGCAGGTATTGAACCGCAAGGGGCAGGTCGCCAAATACGTCAATAATTTCGCCAAGATCAGTTTCGATATCGGCCCCACGCTTTTTGCCTGGCTTGTCCGGAAAGACCCCATTACTTACCGCGCCATTCTTGATGCCGACCGTGAAAGTGTCAAAACCCGCGGTGGGCACGGAAACGCTCTGGCGCAGATCTACAATCACGTCATCATGCCGTTGGCCTCAAAGCGCGACAAGATCACGCAGATCATCTGGGGGATCAGGGAATTCGAGTTCCATTATAAAAGGAAGCCCGAAGGCATGTGGCTTTCGGAAACCGCCGTCGACCGGGAGACGCTCGAGATCCTGGCGGACGAGGGGATCAAATTCACGGTGCTGGCGCCCGCCCAGGCGAAACGTGTACGTCCCGTGGGGTTCGGCGCGCATTGGCGCGACATCCCTCATGAGGCGGTCGATCCCAAGCATCCCTACCGCGTGATCTTAAAGGGCGGCCGGCAGATCCACATCTTTTTTTACGACGGGCCGATCTCCCGCGCGATCGCGTTCGAGGGGCTTTTGAGCAACGGGGACAATTTCGATCACCGTCTCTTGCACGCTTTTTCCCGGCGGCAGGGAGCGGCTCAGCTCGTCTCCACCGCGACGGACGGTGAAAGCTTCGGCCACCACCACAAATTCGGCGAGATGGCAGTCGCCTATGGCCTCCAGAAGATCGAGGACGAGCGGCTAGCGACGCTCACGAATTATGGGGAATTTTTGGAGAGGTTCGGGTCCCGTTGGGAAGTCGATCTTCATGAATCGAGTTCCTGGAGCTGTCCCCATGGCGTCGAGCGCTGGCGCGCCGATTGCGGCTGCCGGATCCATCACGACGCGAAATGGAACCAGAAGTGGCGTCAGCCCCTGCGCGAAGCCTTTGATCTTTTGAAAGCAGCCGTCGATGAGGCGTACGAGTCCGGAACGCGCGATCTTCTGAAAAATCCCTGGCAGGCCAGAAATGACTATATTGACGTGGTCGTCGATCCCTCCGTACCGGCTCGGAAGAATTTCCTGGCCAAAAGCGCCCGGAAGACGCTTTCCGCCGGGGAAGAGAAAAAAGTGTGGGATCTCCTCGAAGCCCAAAAATTTTCCATGTTCATGTACACAAGCTGCGGCTGGTTTTTTGACGACCTCTCGGGGATCGAGCCGGTGCAGGTCATGAAATTTGCCGCGCGCGCCATCGAGCTCGCCCAACCGCATTGCCGCAAACCGCTTGAAGAGCTCCTCCTTAAGAGCCTGCGTCATGCCAAAAGCAACGTTCCCGAACACGGCACCGGCGCTGACATCTTTGAAAATATGGCGAAGGCCGCCAAGCATCCCAAGTCGGCCGTTCCGGCGGGCAATTGAATGGGTTTTAACTGCGGCATTGTCGGGCTCCCGAACGTCGGAAAGTCCACGATCTTCAACGCGTTGACGCGCGGCCAGGCGATGGCCA
>CAZBAY010000093.1:0-4153 GCA_964489945.1 uncultured Planctomycetia bacterium | reverse complement strand
GTTGAAAAATTGGACGAACACCCCCTCCACCGACTCCACGTCCTGGTCGACAACGAATCCCAGTAGGCCGTTCTTTTTCAGCACACCAAGCATCTTTCGTACTGATTCGTCCCGATAGATGTTCTTCAATTTGAGTTTATTGCGAACTTCCACCAGCAGGCGATCATATTTTTCAAAATAGATCTTTCGCGCGATCACGTTGCAGGGATAACCTTTCATCGCGGTGTACCCGCCCATGATCTCCCAGTTCCCAAAATGCGCGATCGTTACAACGATGCCTTTTCCGGCCGCGAGCGCCCGGTCAAAGTGCTCGTAGCCTTCCGCCGACACAAAATCGTCGAATCGCCGGATGATCTTTTCAATGAGGCAAAGCTCCGCGATGATCTTTCCGTAATGTTCGAAAACGGCTTGGCCGATCGCCAGAAGCTCCTTCTCCGGTTTTTCATTCCCGAAGGCCAAACGAAGATGCGAAAGGGTTTTTTTCTTTTCTTTGGGAAGGAGATGGAATGTGAGCTTTCCCATTATTCCGCCGAACGAAAATCCGACGCGATAAGGAAAAAGGCTGAAAAACCAGCGGACCGCCACCAGACCATAGTACAAAAGGGGGCGATAAAATTTTACCTTCATGGCCTTTTACCTGGGTTCCTGTTGGGTGACGCAGTGGATAGAGCCGAGCCCGTACACTAGCGCCGTGCACTCGATCCCGACGACTTTCCTTCCGGGAAAAGCGTCGCGAAGGACCTTCAACGCGAGTTTGTCATTCTTATGGCTGTAAATAGGGACAAGGACCGCAGCGTTCCCGATATAAAAATTCGCGTAGCTGGCCGGAAGCCTGTCCGCAGAGGTGTCCCCTCTTCCAAGTCCGACCCTGCCGGGCATCGGCAACTCGAGGATCCTGAATTTCTTTCCATCCTGGTCGCGCGCTTCTTTCAGGATCCGCAGGTTTTCCTCCAAAATTTCATGGTTTTTGTCCCGTGGGTCGCTCTCAATCGCCGTCAGCACTGTGCGCGGCCCCGTAAACCGCGTGATGTCGTCCACATGGCCGTCCGTGTCGTCCCCCTCGATACCTTCTTTCAGCCAGATGACATTCCTCGCTCCTAGATAACGCTCCAAATAACCCTCAATATCCCGGCGTGACAGCTTTGGATTCCGGTTCGGATTTAGAAGACACTGTTCCGTCGTGAGGCACGTCCCGCGTCCGTTCATGTCGATCGACCCGCCCTCCATAATAATGCCTGGGTCGAAGCGCCTCACGTGCTTGAGTGCCGGAATCCGTTCCACGACGCCGTTGTCACGCGCGAGGTCCGCGTATTTGCCTCCCCACGCGTTGAACCGCCATTTTGTGAACGCCTTCCCCCCGTTCCCCTGCACGAAGACCGGGCCATAGTCCCTGATCCACGTATCGACCGTTTTCACTTCATGAAAAATGAGTCTGTCAGCCGCCGTTTTTTCGGGGAGTCTTTTCAAAACGTCACCGGCGGCTTTCCGGCTTTTGACGAGAAGATTCACCTTCTCGCCAGGTAGGAGGGCTCGGATCATTTGAAGATAAATGTGTTCGACCTTTTTCAACAGGCCGCCGGGCCACGTCGTGTGGTTCTCCGGCCACACGAGCCATGTCGCCTCATGGGGCTCCCACTCGGCCGGCATACGAAGATCACGTCGAGAAAGGCGCGGTACTTTAGGCTTTTTTATTGAGGATTCTTGAGCTAAGACCACTGTAGGAATCGATCCTTCTATCGCGAAAAAAGGGCCACTCGCGGCGTGTCTGGTCCACCCGCTTCAGATCACAATCAGCGAGAATAATTTCTTCCTGCGATGAACTCGCCCGGTACGCGATCTCTCCGAACGGGTCCGCGACGAAGGAGTTTCCCCAGAAGCGAATAGGGCCTTCTTTTCCGACGCGGTTGGCCGCCGCGACATAGACGCCGTTGGCGATCGCATGTCCGCGTTGAACGGTTTCCCACGCCGAGTGATAGCTCTTCGTTTCCGCGGGCTCTTCCGGTTTCCAGCCGATCGCGGTCGGGTAAAACAAGATCTCGGCACCCCCGAGCGCCGTGAGCCGCGCCGCCTCGGGGAACCACTGGTCCCAGCAGATCAAAACACCGATCTTCGCGTAAGCCGTGTCGAAGATCTGGAAACCGAGGTCTCCTGGCGTAAAATAAAATTTTTCATTGAAGCCCGGGTCGTCGGGAATATGCATTTTGCGGTATTTGCCGAGAAGTTTTCCGTCGGCGTCGATGACGGCCGCGGTGTTGTAGTGGACGCCTCTTCCAGCCTTTTCAAAGAGCGGCGCGATGATGACGACTTTTTCCGAGCGCGCCGCGCGGCAAAGCGCCTCTGTGGCCGGGCCGGGGATGGCTTGGGCGAGATCAAAATGTTTGGCAGTCTGGGTCTGGCAGAAATAAAGCGTGTTGAAAAGTTCCTGCAGGCACACGATCCGCGCGCCTTTGGCCGCGGCGACTTTGATCCGGGAAAGCGCTTTTTTCAGGTTCGCCCCGGGATCGGCCGCGCAGGACATCTGCACGAGCCCGATACGGACGTTGTCTTTCGATCTTTTTGTCATTTCTGCCTGGCTTTGGCCGCGTTCTGAAAATGGATCACGGTGGCCTTCGCCTTCTCCTCTTCCGCCTGCTCTTTCATTCCCTTTTTCATGTAAAAAATCGAGAGATTCGTGTGCGGCATGGCCTCCTCGGGCCTGAGCGCCGCGAGCTTCTCGGTCCACACGATCGCCTCGTCAAACTTTCCCTGCCGCGAATAGATCATGCCAAGCGACTCGTAGGCGTCATAAAACGCCGGGTTTTGCTCGATAAGGGCCCGAAGCGCCGCGGTAGCTTCCTCTAATTTCCCATGACCAAAAAGATCGATCGCCCTCTCATACGCCGCCCTCGATTCATCCGCCATGACCGTTAATTTTAGCATAACGTTTGAGGAGCCCCCAATCATTTTGTCCTCCTTTGCCCGTGGTCTTTCCGTAAATGGGAAGATGAGCCCCCTTCTTCTCCGCTCCGTTGCGCTTTTTCTCCTATTCGCCCTCAGTAAATGGTGGGGATGCCCCTCGACCAAAAAAGCAAGCCTGCTCCCATAAGGTCGCAGGCGGCTTTTTTGGCGTCTCCCCAAACCATTTACTTCAGACTCATAAACAGTCGAAAAAACGCAAATGTCGCGTCGAAGAAGGGGGCTTCATCCTTCCGTATTGCGAGTAATGCGGTTACTTTGAAGAAAGCTCGGTGAAAACAGTTTCGGCGAGAAGTTGGCCTCGGGGGGTGAGAGTGATCGATTTTTCGTCTTGCGTGAGCAAGCCTTTGTCGATCAAGCGGTCAACAGTCCCATTGTAACGTGAAAGTAAGGGTGCGAAGCGGCTACGGACGGCTCCGTCGCGGAGGCGGAGAGCCAGGAGGAAGGATTCGATTTCTTTCTTCTCTGGTGTGAGCGACTCCTCTTCATGCGCTGACCAATCGTCATTTTCGATCTTGGTCATGTATTCTTCGAAGCCCGCTGAATTCCGGAACCGCCGGCCGTCGAAATAGGAGAATGCCCCCGGACCTAAACCAAGATAATCCTGGTTCGCCCAATAAAGGAGATTGTGACGTGACTCAAATCCTGGCTTCGCGTAGCTTAAAAGTTCATAACGCCGGAACCCATTTTTCTCCAGGAAATCGCTCGCGAAGGAGAGCATCTCTAATTGCTCCTCCTCAGCCGGGAGCTGAAGCTTGCCTTCTTTAAAGGCCCTACCAAAAACGGTTTTTTCTTCGATCGTCAGCTCATAGACCGAAACATGCTCGGGATTGAGTTCGGCCAATTGATTTAATGAGTGTTTCACGTCCTCTAAGGTTTCTCCGGGCAGGGAAAGGATAAGGTCCAAACTGATGTTCTGAAAGCCCGACTTCCTCAAGAGCTCGAACGATTCGAGAATTTCCCGTGAACCGTGCGCGCGATTGATCCGCTTCAAAGTATTTTCATTGAATGACTGCGCGCCCAGGCTGACACGCGTGACCCCCAGACTCCGATACAAGCGCGCTTTCTCCTCATTCACGTCCCCGGGATTCACCTCGAGTGTAATTTCCGCGCCCAGCTTCAGGTGAAAATGGCCCCGGATCATGGAGAAAAAGTTTTCGGTTTCTTCAGAGGTCATGGTGGACGGTGTCCCCCCACC
>CAZBAY010000092.1:0-5478 GCA_964489945.1 uncultured Planctomycetia bacterium | reverse complement strand
TTTGATGCGCGAGCTGGGAAAAGGCAAAAAGGTCGCGCGTGTCGTTTTCAATGAGATCACGAAAGAGGCGGTGCTGGAGGCATTCAAACACCCGTCAGAGGTGAACATGAATCTCGTAGGCGCGCAGCAGGCCAGGCGCGTGCTCGACCGCCTTGTCGGCTATAACCTCAGCCCGCTTCTCTGGCAGAAGGTCGGCAGGGGGCTGTCCGCCGGCCGCGTGCAGTCGGTGGCGCTGCGCATTCTCGTGGACCGCGAGCGGGAGATCCGGGCGTTCGTTGCGGTGGAATACTGGACGATCGACGCCGAGCTCAAAAAGAAAAAAGGCGACACGAGGACCTTTGAGGCGAAGCTCGAAAAGATCGAGAACGAGAAGGCTGAGATCAAGGATGAGCGGACCTCCAAGGATATTCTTGAAAAATTAAAGTCCCAGCCTTTTGTCGTGAAGGATGTCGAGCGTCAGAAAAAGAAACGCAATCCTTATCCGCCCTACACGACGAGCAAGCTCCAGCAGGCGGCCTACAACGTCCTGCGTTTTCCCGCCGCGAAGACGATGCGCGTGGCGCAGACGCTGTATGAGGGTGTGGAGATCGGCTCTGAGGGAAGCGTGGGTCTCATCACCTACATGAGGACCGATTCGGTGAGGATCTCGGACGGCGCGATGAAGGACATCCGCTCGCTCATTTCAAAGGAATACGGCAAGGATTATCTGCCGGCCACTCCCAATGTCTACAAGGCCAAAAAAGCGGCGCAGGAGGCCCACGAGGCGATACGCCCGGCGGACGTCAAACGCCGTCCTGAAGAGATCGAACGCTATTTGACCCCCGATCAGTTCAAGCTGTATCAGCTTATCTGGCGCCAGGCCGTGTCGAGCCAGATGATGCCGGCCATTGTGCTTCAGGAATCGGCGGACATCCGCGCCGGAAAATTCCAATTCAAAGCGACTGGCAGCCGGATCGAGTTCGCCGGGTGTCTCGCCGTTCAGGGAAAGTCCGAGGAGCAGGACAACCCGCTTCCGGCCCTCGAAGCGGGGGAAGCCCTGGACCTCGTGAAGGTCGAACCGAACCAGCATTTTACAAAGCCTCCGCCCCGCTACACCGACGCGTCGCTCGTGAAGGCGCTCGAGGAAAAAGGGATCGGACGGCCCTCGACCTACGCGCCGACGATCCAGACGTTGACCGAGCGGCATTACGCGAATCGCGACGGGGGAAGCCTGGTGCCGACGGAGCTGGGCATTCTCGTGACGGACCTTCTCGTCCAACATTTTTCAAAAGTCCTTGATTTCGAATTCACGGCGAATATGGAAGAAGAGTTGGACGAGGTCGAGGAAGGGAAGATCGAATGGGTTAAAGTGGTGAAGGATTTTTACAGCGTTTTCAGCCTGCAGATGGAGACCGCGAAAAGCCAAATGCAGACGGTGAAGCGTGAGGCCGAGCCAACGGACGAGATCTGCGAAAAATGCGGCAAGCCGATGGTGATCAAATGGGGCCGTCGCGGCCGTTTCATGAGTTGCTCCGGCTGGCCGGAGTGCAAGAACGCCAAGTCCATTTCGACAAGCGTGGTCTGCCCGCAGTGCAAGCAGGGCAAGCTCGTCGCCCGCCGCGCGCGTTCCGGAAAAGGCCGGCCGTTCTACGGCTGTACGACCTATCCCGTGTGCACTTTTATTTCCAACCGCCTGCCTTCCGCCGAGGGTGGCGAGGCCAAAGGGGAAACGCAGGAAGAAAAAAGGATCGGCCCGCCGGAAAGAAGAGACCGCGTGGAAAGCCGCAAGCGCGCCGAAGAAGAGCGCCGTAAAGGGCCCGCCGAGCGCAGAAAGAAGAAGGAATAGGCCATGGACCGCTACGTGGAAAAGTTTTTTGCCTATCTTAAAGTGGAAAGAAATTATTCACCCCACACGGTCCTGAGCTACGGGAACGATCTGAGGGCGTTTTACGTTTTTTTAGACAAGGCGCCGGTCGAGCAAACGGACCTCTTGGCGCTCCGAAAATACCTCGCGATCCTCAAGAACAACAACCTCGCGAAGAAAACGATGGCCCGTCGCATGGCAAGCCTGCGGACATTCTTCCGTTTTCTTCAGCGTGAGGGTTTTATCAAAAAAAATCCGATGGGCCTTTTAAAGAGCCCGAAGCTGGAAAAAAAACTTCCGATGGTGCTTGATGAGAACGAGATCAGCCGGTTGATGGAGGCGCCCGAGGGGGACGTCGACGGCCTGCGAGACCGCGCGATCCTTGAGACGCTTTATTCCACCGGCATGCGCGTATCGGAATTGGTCCAGCTCAACGCGGAAGGCATCGATTTTATCGGCGGCGTCTGCCGCGTCATGGGAAAAGGCTCGAAAGAGCGGCTCTGCCCGATCGGGGACCGGGCGCTCAAATGCATCCGCCGCTACATGGAGGCCCGGGACAAGGCCGTGAAAAAAGCGGATCGCGCCCTTTTTTTGAACCATTCGCCGAACAAAAAAGGCTCGAGGCTGACCGACCGGAGCGTGCGGCGCATTGTTGACCGGTACATCGAACAGACGAGCCGCCGCGAGAGCATTTCACCGCATACGCTGCGGCATTCTTTCGCGACGCATCTTCTGGACCGCGGCGCGGACCTGCGTTCGGTGCAGGAGCTTCTGGGCCATGAGAACCTTTCGACCACGCAGATCTACACGCATGTTTCGACGCAGCGCCTGAAAGACGCGTATGACAAAGCGCATCCGCGTGCGAGGGGATGATGAGAATACTTTACGATATCGGCCTTTTTCTTTTCGCTCTTTGTTATCTGCCGGTATTTTTCCTGAAAGGCAAGCACCGCGAAGGTTTTTTGGAACGTTTCGGGATCCTGCCCGCCGAGGTAAAGAAGGCGCTCGCGGGGAAGAAGGTCCTTTGGGTGCACGCGGTCTCCGTGGGTGAGGCCGTGCAGGCCGTACGGCTTATTCAGTCGCTGCGCGAAAGAATACCCGGCTATCGGTTCGTCCTCACCGTCACGACAGCGTCCGGCCGTGACATCGCGCGGAAACTCTCGAAAGAGGGGGACGTTGTTCTTTATTTTCCGGTGGATTTCCGCGCTTGCGTGAGCGCGTTCGTGCGCCAGGTGTCTCCGCGCGCGGTGGTGGTCCTGGAAACGGAGATCTGGCCGAACCTGATCTACGAGCTCTCGGAAAGGCGCATCCCGGTGGGGATCGTGAACGGCCGTATTTCCGACCGCGCGATCGGAAAATACCGCGCGGTGCGGAACTTTGTGAAGCCTGTGCTGAACAGGCTTTCAGCGATCGCCGTCCAAGACGCCGCGATGAAACAGCGGTTTGTCGACCTGGGCGCGAGTCCCGCGCTCGTGTTCGTGACCGGGAACATGAAATTCGACTGGCGCCCGGCCTCAAGCGACCCGGAACCCGTGCGCGCGATCGAGGCGAGTCTCGCGAAGGCCGGACATTTTCTTTTTGTAGCGGGAAGCACGCACGAGGGAGAGGAAGGGATCCTTTTTGACACGGCAAGATCGCTCGCTCAGCGATTTCCGCATTTCAGGCTTCTCATCGCGCCGCGGCATCTCGATCGCATGCGGTCGATCGAGGGGCGCGCCGTAAAAGCCGGTCTCGCGGTCAGAAGAGTCTCTGAGTGGGCAGGCCGAGATGGGCAGTGGGAACCGCAGACGGTCCTGCTCCTTGATCAGATGGGTGTTTTGGCCAATTTGTACAGGCTCGCGGACGCTGTTTTTATCGGCGGAAGCCTGGTGCCAGGTTTTGGCGGGCACAATCCCGTGGAAGCGGCTTTTTTTGAAAAGCCGGTCCTCTTCGGGCCGCACATGGATGATTTCAAGGAGATCGTGAAGGAGTTCAAGCTTGCCGGCGCTTGTATCGAGATCGCAGGCAAAGACGCGTTGGAAGAGGAACTTATCTCGTTGATGGGCAGTGAAGAAAGACGCAAGGCGCTTGGCGGCGCGGCAAGACGAACGATCGATAGACATCAGGGCGCTACGCGGAAGAATGTCGAAGCGCTGATGGCATCGATGGCATTTTAAAAAAGCGGGGAGATCAATGAAAAAGATATTAGGCAAGTTTTTGACATCCATTTACGGGTCGCTGGTGCAGCTGTGGCAGGCCAGTTACCGGTTGTTTCCGTCCCGGATCAAAAAAGTGAACGCGTGGGTCATTAGCATCGGGAATATTACATGGGGCGGCACGGGTAAAACCCCGCTTGTCATGAGTCTGGCCAAGGTCCTGTCGGAAAACGGAAAGAAGATCGCCGTTCTGACGAGGGGCTACGGCCAGGATGAGGTCGTCGAGCTGAAAAAACGCCTGCCCGGCATTGCCGTCATCGTCGGGCGTGACCGGGTCCGTTCCGCCCGGGAAGCCCTGAAGGGGGGAGCCGAGATCCTGATCCTGGACGACGGGTTCCAGCACATCCTCCTGCACCGCGACGTGGATGTGGTGAATATCAACTCCACGATCCCGTTCGGACCGGGGGGTCTCATCCCGATGGGGACGCTCCGCGAGCCCCTCGAGAATCTCTCGCGCGCAAACATTTTTGTGCTGACGAAGACAAATATAGGGTCCAAGAATGTTCACTGGATCCGGCAAAAACTCCAGCAACTTAAACCGAACGCCGTCATCTTTGAGGCGATCCACAAGCCGATACAGTTCTTGGATTTCAAAAGGAACCGGTACGTTCCGCTCTCGGAGATCAAGGGAAAGAGCGTTGCCGCGCTTTCGGGCATCGGTGATCCCTTCTCTTTTGAAAAGACGGTGGAAAATCTCGGCGCGCGAGTCCTTTTTGCGGCGCGCTTTGACGATCACCACGCGTACACCGAGCGCGACCTCCGGGACTTCGCGAAACGCTGCCGCGAGGTGCAGGTGAAGGACGTCGTGACGACCGAGAAAGATTTTCACAGGATCGAACCGCTTCTCAGAAGAAGAAAACCCCAGGACCTGAGCCAGATCAGTTTTTGGACACTGCAGATCGAGTGCGAGATACATGACGAAGAAGACTTTATTCGAAGATGTCTTAATTCTTAGCTTCGTGAAGAACGCGAGGCGCCTGGTCCATCTTTTGCCGCCGGGTGTTTCGCTCTTCATCGCAAGAGGGATCGGGAATCTCGCCTACGCGGCGATGAAACGGCGCCGTCTGTCCTACAAGAACCTTCGCGCGGCCTTCGCCGGGGAGCTTTCGAGGTCGCGGATGAAACAGATCGCTCGCCGTTCGATGCAGAACCTCGCGATGACGGCGATCGAAATGCTGCGGTTCCCCGACCTGGACATGAACTACGTCAAAGAGAGCCTTGAATTCTGCGGAACGGAGCGGTTCGAACCCTATTTGAAGGAAGGGAAGGGGATCATTTTTCTCACGGCGCATTTCGGCAACTGGGAACTTCTGAACGCGGCGGGAGGCATTTTGAAATACCCGATGGTCTCACTGGCCCGCGCGCAAAAACATCCCCGGTCGGACGATTTTCTAACGTCGCTGAGGACCTCCCAGGGCACGCAGATCATCCGCAAGGGCA
>CAZBAY010000091.1:0-2440 GCA_964489945.1 uncultured Planctomycetia bacterium | reverse complement strand
ATATTGCTCGAGAATTTTCCCCAGAAGCTGGCGTTTGGCTTCCTGCCGGACGATAAAAAGTTCTTGGACGATCTTTTCGGGCGCGGCGCCTGAAGGGGCGATCTCGACCCGGATCGGAAGCTTCATATACGCCGCGGCGATCTTCAAAATGGATTCCGGCATCGTCGCCGAGAAAAAGAGCGTCTGCCGCTCTTTCGGAAGGAATTTCGCGATACGCTGGATCTGCGGCGCGAAACCCATGTCGAGCATACGATCCGCCTCGTCCAGCACCACCATCTTTATATCGGACGCGTTGATGGTTTTACGTTCCAGATGATCCATAAACCGTCCCGGCGTGGCGATAATGACACGCGTCGTGTTTTTGCGAAGCGCCTGCACCTGCGCCGACATGTTCATGCCGCCGATCACGATGACCGAACGGATATTAAAAGGCTGAGCGAGTTTCTGGAGTGTTTCGTCCACTTGGAGGGCCAACTCGCGCGTCGGCACGAGAATAAGCGCGCGGCCGGGTCCCTGCGCCAGGCGCTGCACCATCGGAATTCCAAACGCGAGCGTCTTGCCGGTCCCCGTTTGAGCGATGCCAAGCACGTCCTTCCCCTCGACGGCGATAGGGATCGCCTTGTACTGGATCGGCGTCGGGACCTTGAATTTCATACGTTCGATCACATCGAGAATTCCCGGCGCGATCCCGAGACCATAAAAACTTGTATGCCCTGTTTCATTTGTCATAAAAGAATCTCCTGGTTAATTTATCGTGGCGGACGGGACCTGGCGCGTTTCTTCTTCGTGAAGTAGCGCTTGTTATAGGACAGGCGCGCCTTCCGGGTCATCGACCTGGTCTTGATAGTCTTCTTGGCCTTCGCGGATTTCTTCGCGACTTTTTTCTCCACCGCCTTGGGGAGGATTATCTCACCCTCGGGGGTCACTGACGGGATGCTTTCCTTGTAAGAATGCTCCGCTCCCTTGTATTCGATATTTCGGCTCCGAAGGTTCACTTCATAGATCGCGATCCCGGCATCGTGGATCCGTTTTAGAAAAGCTGAATGGTCGATGGCGGGGCCTTCATCAACGTAGGCCTTCCCTGCCGTGCCAAAAAAGGAGATGCGGTTGGGCGCGACTTCGGCCGTATAGGCGATCATGCCGGCTTGGATGAGAAGATCGACAAATTGCGGATAATTGATCTCCTTCATCCGGATCTTCTCAAGAGCATTCTTGATCTGTTCGACGACGTCTTCATTCATCTCGTAGCGGAACAGGTCTCTGCGCTTCAAGCGCAGTCCCGGTTTTACCGCCAGAAAAGCGTTCAGGATCTTTTCCTGCATGTTCGACGTGAGCCGCCGGCCCTTGCGGCCTTTTTGGACCACCTTGAAGCTCAGCTGATCGGTGGAGGCCCGGACCAGATCGGCGTTGGAAATGCCCAACCGCGTCATGAGAGCGTCGAGCGGCTGTGGGATATTATCGTTTTCCATTTTAGCGGCTCACCCTTTTATCGGTTTTTCGGTGTATGACTCTTTGCGGCTTGGGAGCGGGAGGCGAAAACTGAGGCCGGCCGCTCGTGTGGCGGGCTTCATTCTCGTACACACGCTTCTTTTTGCCTTTATCGCCCGAGTTCAGGAATTGTTCGGCGGCGACATCCGGGTGGCTTGTCACTGGTAAGGACATCTTCATCAGCTTCTCGATATCGCGCACAGCCCCGCCCTCATGGGGCATCGCGAATGTGATCGCGTGGCCTTTCTCACCCGCGCGTCCCGTGCGTCCGATGCGGTGGATATAATTTTCAGTCTCGTCCGGAAGGTCATAATTGATCACCAGCTCGATCCCTTTCACGTCGATGCCGCGCGCCGCGATATCCGTCGCGACAAGAATACGGTAGGTGCCGTTTTTAAATCCCTGGAGCGCATGGCGCCTTTCTCCCTGAGTGCGGTCCGAATGGAGCTCTTTCACGGCATGATCCATCTGCGCGAGCGACCGCGTGAGTTTCCAGGTTCCGGCTTTCGTGCGCATGAAGATCAAAATACTGCCATGATACTGGCTTAACATTTTTCCGAGAAGCTTAAATTTGTTTTCCTCCCGGACGATAAAAAGCTTTTGGATGATCTTTTCCGGCGTGGTCCCCGAAGCGGCCGCTTCGATCCGGACCGGATGCTCCATGTACAACGCGGCGAGCTTCAGAATGGCCTCCGGCATGGTCGCCGAGAAAAGGAGCGTCTGCCGCTCTTTTGGAAGGAATTTCGCGAGCCGCTCGATCTGCGGCGCAAAGCCCATATCAAGCATGCGGTCCGCCTCATCCAACACCACCATGTTGATATCGGCCGGGTCGGTGGTCTTTTTTTCCATGTGATCCAAAAATCTTCCCGGCGTCGCGATGATCACGCGGATCGTTTCCTTCTGGAAAAGTTTCACCTGCGTCTCCATATCCATGCCGCCGATCACGATGACC
>CAZBAY010000090.1:0-9493 GCA_964489945.1 uncultured Planctomycetia bacterium | reverse complement strand
CAATCCCCAACACCCCCAAGACGGGGTAGTAAATGCCTACTCGACACTTGCCGGGGCAAGGCTTTCGACCTCGACCCTTTCCAGTATCTTTCAGGGCCTGGCAGATCTGGCCACCGCTATCCGCTGTGCCCTTAAGCCCATCACGGATGCGGCGATAGATGTCGTCATGCGGTTTTTTGAAATGACGAAGAGGATGGCCGAACAGTCGGCGTAAGAGAACGTTAAACCTTATAAGGGATGCTTAAACCTACGTAATCAAAAATTTTCACCGGCCCTTGCATTCGCCGGCAAGATGACGTAAATTTAACCTACACATAGTTTAAAAGTCTTAAGGGACTTTTGATAAGGGCAACTCCCGACTCTCTCTTGCTGGGGAGGGGAAAGGACGCGCAAAGCCACGGGTTTTCCAGGAGAAAATAGCCGGGCCGCCAAAAGACACTTGCTTTTTTGGAGCTCGGTTTTTTTATTTTCACTTCAACAGGCCGATTTATAAAGTATGACCTTAAAAAGTAAACTCTGGTTAAAGACCATCTCCCTGGCCTTGGCGGTAGCTTTTTTCGCCCAGGACCTTTCTTTCGCCGCGTTTGAGGTGAAGCCGGCGGCGTTCGATCTTTTTCCCAAAGCCCTGCCCACTTTTGAGATCCCGCAGTCGGTCGCGCTTATTGAGGACAGTTTCAAAGCCAAGGGGTCGAAGACTCTCATCCTCCTCCAAGACGCCCACACCAACGAATCCGCCCAGCTCAACATCGCGAAGGCGCTCGACACAGTCCTTTCGAAAGAAAAAATAAAATACATTTTCCTTGAAGCTGGGACCGGCAATGACTCATTGTCCTTCCTAAGGGACAAGGCTACCCTTGAAGAGCGTCAGAAGACGGGCCTTTCCTATATTAAGAAGGGCTTCCTGGGCGGTGAGGAATACCTCGACCTCACCTCCGAGCACGACTTCACCCTTTGGGGCGTCGAGAACAAGGACCTTTATTGGAAAGCGCTCAAAGCCTACCAGGCTATCGTGAAAGACCGCGACGCCTTCCAGGATTATCTGAAAAAGATCGAAGGCACGATCGAGACCCTCAAGCCCAGAATTCTGAACCCCTCACTCCTCGCATTCGACCGTATCCATCAAGATTATTTGAAAGGGAAGACCGCCCTCACGGACTACTACGAAACGCTCACCACGCAGGCCGGACTTCAAGGTATTTCCCTGGGTTATTTCCCGCATCTTCAGGCCTTGCAAAAAGTGAGAGAAAAAGAAAAGGCCCTAGACTTCCGGAAAGCCGGTGAAGAGCAGCAGAAAGCCCTTCAAGCCCTTTCAAAAGAAGACCTCGACGCCCTCGTTGAATTGACGAAAACACAGACCCATGCGCCCTTTAAAGTGGGGAGCGGGGACCAAAAAGAAGAAAAAGCCTTCTACGCGCTCCTGGAGGATGTCATTGCGAGGAGCCCAAAGGATGTTCCTGTCATTGCGAGGAGCGCCGAAGGCGCGACGAAGCAATCTCTGCGCACAGATCGCCACGGTCGCCGCGGCGACCTCGCGATGACAAATTATCCCGAACTCTCCAAATATTTTGATTATTTAAAAGAAGCCCAGCGCATCAACCCCGGCGAGCTCCTCAAAGAAGAAAAGTTGTTGGAAGCTCAAGTCTTCCAGGCTCTTTTGCGGAACTCAGACGAGGCGAAGCTGGTCGAGGCCTCCAGAAGCCTTCGAACTCTTCAAAGACTCTTTGATCTCACGCTCACACCCGGGGAATTTGAGGAAGTCCGCCAAAAGCCGGACGCTTTTGAGATCACGCGCCTCACGGGTTTCCTCAATAAAAAGATCATGGACCTCCAGAGCCACTACGAGAAGGCCGCGTTCCTGGAGGAGGGCTACGAGGACTACGCCGGAAAAGCCCAAACTTTTTATGAGCTGACCTACGAAAGAGACCGGGAATTCGTGAAGAACGCGCTCGCGAAGATGTCGGAGGAAAACGAGCATACCGCCGTCCTCATCACGGGCGGCTACCATACGCCCAACCTCAAATCCCTTTTAAAGAGCCAGAACGTTTCCTATATTTCCATCACTCCGCAGGTTTTTCACGAAACCAACACCAAACGCTATGAGAAACTCCTCTTAGAGCAGTTGGCTGATGCCGCTTCAACCGTACAGAATTCCCGTCATTTCGAGGTCGCCCGTGGCGACCGAGAAGTCTCAGACCAGGCCAAGCTCATCCCCAACGCCCAGCAGACCCCCGACCGTTTTATCGGAACTCCGCTGGGCGTCCCTGTCCTTCGTCCTACGGGGGCGAGAATGTCATTGTTGCCAGCTGTACTTCGTAACGCAGATGAAGTTGCACAAGCCTTGTTCAACGCCTCACAAGTCACTAGTTTTCAATTTGGCGAATTTGAAAGAAACGATCTAGTCAGTATCTTGAAAGGAGCTTATCGAAATAAAAAGAAAGCCGTAGGGTTATGGTTTGATCGGGAACATATACCAAAACGTAGTCCGGTTGATTTCACCATTGATCTGTTGGGGATACAAGTAAGTGCCCTCGCCACTGCTATAGAAAAAAATTATGGAGCGGACGGATCTATTAGAGAGGATGCTTCAACAAGAGTCACAAGCTATATAGCTGAAAGGTACCAACAAATCTCCGGCGCCCGGATGGCGTTAAAGAACTTAGATAAGAAAACGGCGGAGTACATTGTCCGGCAACATGAGGAAATCGTTGACCCCGACACACGTTATAGCGCGGAGGAGATTACGCTTGTGAAAGAGATCTTCCTTGATTACTTGACGGGCGCAAAGTCGATTAAAGGCGCGGTAGATAAGCTTACTGAAGTGTTGGGCGACGGTTCAGACGCGCGCTTATGGATCAGCGATTTAGTTTCAGTCAAAACGATGGCTAACTACTCTTTGGATCGTGATCAAGCAAATCGGCTTGGGGGGTATTTGAGCAGTATTATTAATAGGGGCATGCCCGGAATGAAAAGGCGCATCAAGCCAGATTGGGTTGGCGAGATTGCTAAGTCCGATGGAGAAGAGGGGGATAAGGCGGATCGGAAGCGGATAAAAGACATTTTAAGAGTTGCCCGAGCCGAAGCCCTCAGTGGTGTTGCCAGATCCCCCGGCGCCCGGATGGCGGAAATTTTCGAGTATGAGAAGGGAGATGAGCTGTACGGCAAATCACAAAACTTCACGCTGCTGAAACGCGTCGCGGTCAAAGAATTTGTCGACGCGGTGCTTAAATATGAGATAGAGGTCCTGAAACACAAATACCGGACGCGCGAGCAGATCCTCTCGCTGCGGGTCCATAACCGGAGGAGGGATGTCCAAGATCCCGAGGTCGCATCCGGTGTAGACGAAGAAGCCCCCTATTTTGACGCCCGGACTGACGCCGAGCAGTTTCTCGAAACCGGCGACTACGTGACGGTCTCCATGACCGCAGTAGGTTCCAGACTGGCGACGATCAACACGATCCGCAAGGCGCTTAAGGATTTCAACGTCGAGGTATCGTCCGACGAGGACAGCTTCACGGTGCGTCTCGATGTCGGCCCGCGTCCGAATGGTCCGAGCCAAGCGGATCACGATGCCGCCAACCAGGCCGCGATGATATTGAAAGGCGCGTTCCCGGACTACGGCGTTCAAAGGATCCAGAACCCTGAACGAGTGGGCAATCACAGCGTTTTTGTGCTCCGCCTATCCGCAAGCCAGGGGGCCCGGATGGCGGATGTCGCGGAGTTGTTAAAACATTTACATGGAATAGAATCTGATTGGCGGGTGAAAGTCACCTTTAGGACGGAGGCTGCACAGCACATTAAAGCGCTTGAGCCCATCGCTCAGAACTTGCGGACAGGCGGGATCGCGCGTTCCAGCGCGGTTATCGCCGATGCGAAAGAATTCTTGGACCGTGTTCAGGAGGAACTCCTTCAACCCGGTAAAAAAGCTCCTTCCGGCGCCCGGATGGCGGACGGCGAATTTCTCGTCGGCCCACGGGACAGGGGGCCTGTTTCAGGGTTCCTCCGGTCAAGGAATATCCAGGAAAAAGACCTGAGGGACAAGGAGTTCCATTTGAGGTTCCCGGAAGCCGGCATGATCGTCGTATGGCTGAACCAGGAGAATCCCCCTTCCTTTGAGGCGCTCGACACGCTCGCGGCAGCCCGAGGCGTCGACGATGTGTCCAAACTTTCCTCAGTCGAGATCCATCCTTACCGCAAACGCTGGACCGAGGACTCAGCCGGCGCCCGGCTCGCAGAATCCGATCTTGTGAAACGGTACGACGGGGATCTTAAGCATGAGACCTACTTCAACTATGGCGTCAAAAGCCAGACGACGATCGGCGGCGCGCTGAAGGAAATTTTAAAACTTGAAAACCGGCGTCGTTCGGAAGTCATGGGGGTCAATTTCAATTCCAAGCATTCTATCAGGAAGAATAATGCCAAGGACCTCGCCATCCCGATGGGCGAAGATGACCTCCTAACGGTCTCTTTCAGCCCTCGTCCTTTCTCCGGCGCGAGCCCCACCGTTAAAAGCCAGGGGGCCCGGATGGCGGAATTTACGCTCGGGAACAAAAGGATCAGGGTGGAATTTAAAATAAATGAAACGGGCGGCTTAAAGGCCGAGGATGAAAAGGCGGTGAAAACGGCCTTGCAATTATTCCTGGGCAATAAACATTATGATCCGACCGAATTATGGGGCGATAACTTTCACATGACGCCTGCCAAATCGATCATGAAGATCGAGATCGATCAAAAACCTTATACCATTTCCTTAAGGATCGGCACGGATAAGACGGATAAGAAGGAACCCATGGCAAGTAAGGCGCCCGTCACAAGAGCCTACACCTACCTGATCAATTTTGAGATCACGCCGGATGCTCCCGACACTGTCAGCGTTGGACCTGAGGTGACGGGTATATTCAAATTCAGAAGCTTCGGCCAGAAAGGGCCATCCGATCCCATTTCCGGCGCGCGGATGGCGGACGGAGAATTTCCCGTCGGACCGCGGGATAGCGGGCCGGTTTCCGTTTTCCTCCAGTCACGGAATATCCAGGAAAAGGACCTGCGGGATAAAGAATTTCATTTGAGGTTTCCTGAGGCCGGCAAGATCGTTGTATGGCTGAACCAGGAGAATCCTCCTTCCTTTGAGGCGCTAGACGTGCTGGCGGCAGCCAGGGGCGTCGACGATGTGTCCAAACTTTCCTCGGTCGAGATCCATCCTTACCGCAAACGCTGGACCGAAGACTCCGCCGGCGCGCGGATGGCGGAGAGAACGCATTATCAGGTTCTTGGCCTTCTGTCCGACGCTTCACAAAAAGATATTAAGCAGGCGTATCGGAATATAAAGGGGCACTACAACCCCTCTAAATGGTCCCAAGATGAGCCGGAGTTGAGAGCGCAATTTTATGAAGTTACAAACGCATTTCATATTTTAAGTGATCCTGCCCGCCGAAGTGCCTACGATCTAGAGCTTTCACGGGGCGCGCGGCTGGCGGTGGAGATCGTCAACGCCGAAACCAAGCCTGAAACAAAGCTTGTGGCCATTGATTGGACGGGGACCGTTTACGACAAGGAAAAAGATGCTCTTGTTCCCGGTGTAAAGGAATTTTTGGAGGAGCTCGTTAAACGAGGCATTCCGGTATGGGTCATCACTTATAACCCCGTTGAAAAAGTTCAGGAAAAGATCGCTCAGTTGGGCCTCTCTCACCTTATCCAGGGTGTTAAAGGAAAAGAGGAGGCTGAGATCGAGTTTCTTAAGACCGAGCACCTTTCATCTTTTTTAATTGAGAAAAACCTCGGCCGCCATCAGATCTCCACTTTGGGCGACAGTGCCAGAGACGTTCTGGAGGGCAGGCAGGCAGGCGTGATCAGTCTGGGGTTGGTGCATCCCGGGCAGGACCGCGAGGCATTTCTCGCTGAAAAGCCGGACGCGCTCATTTCCGATTTTAAGGACCCATCGGCTATCGCGGACTATCTTGTGGAACCCGCTTTACCCGGATCTCAAAAGCGCGCTTTTATAGAGGCCTTGAACGGTGATGACGAAAGAGCCAAATACATGGCTTCAAGAAGATTGGCCCTTGCGTTTCAGCAGGCCCCGCATCCTGTAAGGAAATTTTTGGAAGATCTTTCGCCAACGCAGAAGATCGAGTTGATCCAAGCCCTTCACGGGGTTAGTGCACAAGTCGCCAATGCCATAAGAATATATTTCTTCAACGATCCAAACAGCGACGTTCGTTTAGCTGCGATTAGAGACATCAAGATCACCTCCGGTCTGTCTAAGGGGCAGCGTACGACTATTAAGGATATGATCCTAAAAGTGATGGGTAGTCAAGATACAGACGCGCGCTTATACGTGCTGGAAGGTATCGACATGTCGAGAATTTTCAATGAGCGCCTGGAAAGGGACACCCTATTTTCCCAGTTGATCAAAAGTATGGCGGTGTCCGAGAATGAAGAGCCACCGGTCTCTTCTGACCCGAACGCGAAGCTGGATTGGCACATTAAAGCAAGGGTTCGCAGTGGCGCTTCTTCGCAGTTGAAGTCATTCGGAAGCGCCGCGATCACGGCGGCCGAGAAGAAACTCGGGGATGCCGATCAGCTCGTGCGCGCAGGATTGGCCCTGTTTTTTGGCAAGGTCGACTCAGACTTAGTTGGACGCGTCGGACCGCATCTCGTCGCCTTCCTTTCAGACGGGGACCAGAATGTCCGTCTTTACGCTCTTCGCTCCTTGTATCAGACGGGTTTCCTGACCAATGCCATGATGCTGTCAGTGCTTGCCTTTGCGAAGGACACCGATCCAAAGATCCGCCGTGAAGCGGTTCGTTTGCTCGGGAAAGCGCTTGAGGCCTCTAAAAAGAATATTTCCTCTGGCAACAAGGATAAAGCGATGAGAGCCGTTGCGGAGTCCTTACGTGATAAGGACAACCATGTTGTGCAGATCGGTATCAATATTTTGGCTCATCAAGAGGCATCGACCCATCCAGTGATCACCAAATCTTTGCTTGATTATGTCTTGCGGAAAGGGTGGGGCCGCCCTATAGCAGGCGAGGATGATCCTCGAAATATTCTTGCCGAAAGGCACGATGTAGAAAAAGTTGCGCTCCCTTCCCTTATCTCTGCTTTGGGGGAGCCAAGCTCAAAACACAAGTTGAGTTACCTATATACCCTTCAAGAAATGGGCCCTAAAGCCAAAAAGGCTTTGCCTGCTCTTATAAAAATCCTGGAAGACAAAAAAGGCCCAAAAAACCGGTACCTGCATTTACGTGATGAGGCGATCGCCGTTATTGGTTCGATGGGCCCCGAGGGGGCGCTGGCAGTGCCTGTTTTAATAGAGAACTTGAGAGAAAAAGGCGGATTGAACATTATTGCTATTGAGGCTCTTGGGAAGATCGGGCCCAAGGCCGCTGCTGCTGCGCCTTTACTAGTTAAAGAATTACCCATTTTTTTGTGGGACTATGAATATGATTCGGGTCGCTCTTTCTCTTTTGGCAGAAAAAGCAGAGAGAGGGCTACTATCGAGAGCCTAAGGCAAATGGGTCCTGCCGCCAAAGCGGTCGTGCCGGCCCTGGTCAGATTGGTCATAAAAGTTCGTGACGGAGTGAAGAAAAGAGGACTTTATAGTAATGAAAAAAAGCCCCAAGAATATCTCAATGCGCTTTTGGATACGCTTTCTGCCATTGCGGGCGCCAGATTAGACGAGAAACAGGGCGCCCGTTTGGCGCTGGAATCGATAGACCCTAGAAAAACCGATGCGTGGAAAGATCTTCAAGGCGATCACCGGAGAATGCGCCGGGCGCATCTGCGCAAACTGTTCAAAAAAGATCCGGAGCGCGCTGATCGTTTCAGTGAAAGATTTGAGTCGCAAGATGCCTCGATCTTCGTGGATTATTCCAAAAACCTCATTGACAGCCGCACGATGAACCATCTTCTGGCGCTGGCTGATCAGACAAAACTCAAAGACTCGATCCGTCGGATGTTCTTAGGCGAGAGGATCAACGAAACGGAAAACCGGGCCGTTCTCCATGTCGCCTTGAGGGCGCCGCTGGACCAAAAACTTGACGTTGACCGCTATAAAGTGATCGACGGCCATGACGTGACCCTCGATGTGCACCGAGTCTTGGGCCAGATGAAACGTTTCTCCGCCGCCGTCAATTCGGGCGAATGGAAGGGGTATACCGGAAAGCGGATCACGGACGTCGTGAATATCGGCATCGGCGGCTCGGACCTCGGGCCCGTCATGGTGACGGAGGCGCTTAAATCGTACGCGACCGGAAATGTGAGAGTCCACTTTGTGTCGAACGTTGACGGCACCGATATCACCGAGAAAGTTATTAAGAAACTTGATCCTGAGACGACGCTCTTCATTATCGCGTCGAAGACGTTTACGACGCAGGAAACGATGACGAACGCCGAGTCAGCAAAAAAATGGTTTCTCGCGCATGCGAGTGATCCTGCGGCTGTAGCGAGACATTTCGTCGCGATCTCCACCAACAGCGACAAAGTGAAAGAGTTCGGCATAGATCCCGCTAACATGTTTGAATTTTGGGATTGGGTGGGCGGCCGCTACTCGCTCTGGTCGGCCATAGGCCTTTCCATCGCAGTTTATATTGGATATGACAATTTTTCGCAGCTGCTTTCCGGCGCGCACGCGATGGACGAGCATTTCAGAACAGCCTCGTTCGACAGGAATATTCCAGCGCTTCTGGGGCTCTTGAGCGTCTGGTACACGAACTTTTACAAGGCCGAGACCCACGCGATCCTGCCTTATGACCAGTACCTGCATCGCCTGCCGGCCTATCTTCAGCAGGCTTTTATGGAGAGCAATGGCAAAGGCGTGGACCGGAACGGCAACGCGATAGACACTATCGGCAGTCCCATCATTTTCGGCGAAGCCGGAACGAACGGCCAGCATTCCTTTTATCAATTGATCCATCAGGGCAGACAGATCATCCCGGCAGACTTTATCGGTATTTCGAAGACCCAGAATCCTTTGGGGGATCACCACGACAAACTGCTCGCGAACTTTTTCGCGCAGACGCAGGCCCTTGCTTTCGGGAAAACACTCGAAGAAGTGCTCGAGAAGAAAGAGGACCCGAAGGTCGCGCCTCACCGCGTATTTCCGGGGAACAATCCTACCACCTCCATTCTTATCAACAAGTTGACGCCTCGTTCTCTCGGCGCTTTGATCGCGATGTACGAGCACCAGATCTTCGTCGAAGGCGCCGTTTTGAACCTCTACAGTTTTGACCAATGGGGTGTCCAGCTCGGCAAGGTCAAGGCCGACCCTATCCTCGGTCAGCTTCAGAGGAAAATAACGGATATTCTGCATGACACCTCAACGGCCAACTTGATCAAAGAGCTGAAGCGGCATAAGTCCGGCGCGCGGATGGCGGCGGAAGAGTCAGAGACAACGAAGGCGTTCAAAGAGATCGTCCAAACCGGCGGTTTCATCAGCGAGGTGGCTCTCCATTTTCGTTTGGGGCAGGCGGCATTAGAGCTTTTAGGGCCCGAGAGGGCG
>CAZBAY010000089.1:0-3677 GCA_964489945.1 uncultured Planctomycetia bacterium | reverse complement strand
AGCCACGCCGATCACTCCGGGCAGCGCCCCGCCGGGCCCCTCCGGCCGGATCTCACAATAATCCGTCGCCCAACCGGACACCTTGCCATCCAGATGAAAAAGACCTTCTTTTGACTCGACAGCCGTCCTCGCCACGTCCATCAAATACCCGCTGTCTTCCTTCAGTCCAAAGTCCTTCAGGAGGGTGCAGAGCGCGTATTGCTTCAAAAGCGCTTCGATCGGTGAGCCGGTGATCTTTTTGAGAGAGCGCTGGAAATTTTCAAAGGACGGGTCGCGAAGGCGGCGGCTCAAGGCTTCGATCGCCCGCATCCCGTAACGGTAATCAAGGAACCTCCAGAAAAGCGCGTTCTCGTAGCGAAGCTCCATAAAGGACTGATCGGGAGTGCGCATGAAATAATTGGCGCCGCCGCGGGAGAACCGGATCTTATCGGGAAGTGTCTGCTTGAACCCCTGAGAAAAGAAGTCGTGCCGCGCCCCGGCAAAGATTTCAAAATAACGCGCGAGCCCTTCCACATACCAGTCGATCTGACCCTGCCCTGGGCCATGCGCGTCTTTATTGAGATTTTTGTTGTAATAGAACAACACCACATGGAGCATTTCGTGGATCAACGTGCCGTGCAGGTCCACTTCCAGGTGACGCGCGCCAAGCGGTGACGGATTGAGACGCTCCCAATTCTTGATGAATTCCTTATAATTGGCCGGCAAAAAGATCATCGCGTGGTAGGCCTGTCTCGATACGCGCCGGGTATCAAAACACGGGGCGTCCTTGAAGATCTCCGCGCTCACGCCGTACAGGCGGGCCGTTTCGGGGTCTTCGGGGTGCCCCAAATAAACGTCGATCGCGCGGTCGGGGTCATACGCGTACCGCTTGTCCGGCTTCGCGAACGAAAATCCATCGGCGTCAAAACCCTGAAAATCGGTGATCGTTTGGTAGGCGGAAACAGCGGCGTTGAGAACCTCCCGCGCGAAATGGCGTGACTCACCATGCATCGCCAGGACGGTGTCGGTGTAATGGACCTTGATCGAGACCCCGTCCTCGAACGTATAATCCAGGATCTTTTCGCTATCGCTCCAGGCGGCAGGTTGCCACAGCAAAATGACCGCCAGTATCGCCCCCATCGGCATGACTTGCTTCATGATCCGCTCCCAGCAGAGATTAATCAAAAATATCTATTTATAACTATACTTATTAAAGTAATGAAAGAAGTATACATTAATTATCAATAATTTCAAGGTAAAAACGGAGTTATGGGCGGGATTAGAAACTAGTAGCGTCGCTTGCCGGAGCCCTTGGAGCCGGGCACTTCTAGAGTGATCTGAAGCAGGCCCCCAGAGTTGATCTTGGCGGAGACGTTAGTGCCCTTTCCGATATAAAGGACGGCGATCTCCTTGCCCGAGTCATCCAGATAGACGGTCGGAATAGGGTTGTCATCAGAGAGCGCGTTCGCGAGCTTTTGCCGCCAGGCTTCCTCGGTCACAGGCTCTTCTTCCCTGCCATCCGGCGCGTCGATCACGAGGATGTGATCGCCGTTCTTACGGCGCGGGTAGAGGAAATTACCGCCATCGGCATTGAAGATCGTCGCGTCGGAGAAGCGCCCATGCATGGCGTCGCGGTGGGAACGGCCCAAGATCTCATAGGTGTATTTGCCGGAGAGAAAATGCGCCTTGGCGTCTCCGACATGCCGGCGGGCTTCCTCCCCCGTGAGCGTTGTGAGCGCGAACGCGGATGAGCTCAGGCTCAAAAGAAAAACAGGGAGAATGAACCATGGGGCGATCAGCTTACGCATCGACTCCTCCTTTTAATAGGCAAGAACGAGGGACGGGTCCATCAGCCCCTTGGCCGGGTTGACCGCCTCCCCGAGAGACCGGATCTCAAAATGAAGATGGGGAAAGATCGTCGGATCGTCCGCGTTCCCCGTTTTGCCGCTATACCCGATCAGCCGGCCCGCGGAAACCCAATCCCCCTCCTGCACGGCCAGGCTCAAAAGATGGGCGTACCGCGTTTCCCGGCCGTCCGGATGCCCCAGCTCGACCCAATTGCCATAGCCTTTTTCGAACTCAGCAAAACGGACCCGGCCGCTTTTCGCCGCGAGGATCGGCTCTCCAACCGGCAACGCCAGGTCGATCCCCTTATGCGTGCGACCGCCGTTACGGGAGGCGCCGAAATGCCCCTTGCCGTTCGAATCCTTGCGGAGGCGTAGAACGGGCCCGGAAACGACCACCGGCGCCTTGAAATAAGGCTCCCGCGCCGCGAACCAGTTATTTTGAAAATTCAGGACTAGAGGGACGAGCGAAAATGAAAAAAAGCCCGCCGCGAACCAGACCAAAAAGGCCCGCGCGGAGCTCTTCACGAAGCGCTTAGAAATTGAAGAACGCTCTGGCCGCCGCGACCAAAAAAATGCCGAGGACGATGCCGACGAACGTGTGCTTTGAGGGATTGAAGTGGAAGTTTGGAAAATGCATAAGCAGAAATTATAGCATCCGCGCGAGGGGAATTCAAACAAAAAACACCACCTTTTACCAAAAAGATGGTGTTTTTCGATCCGGCGCTACTGAACGCCGGGACTTATTTTATATCGATCATTTTGGTGCCGAATACAACGGCCAAAATGACCAATACAGCCAGGTGCGGCGCTAGCTGGGTCGTGAATACTAGACCCACTATAACGCCTATAAATAGACCTGTCAGAAGATCTGATTTTATATACATACAACTCACCTCCGAATCAGGAGACTTCGTTTTCCCGACTCTCTGCTCCATGTACCCACCCCCCTTTTGAGGCTCTAACACAAGTATACACGCTGTCTAAGCAGGCTTATTCGGAGGACTTAAATTCACTTAATTTGTAACTTGTTTAAAATGAATTACTTGTGGGATATTCGGTGGGAAATCCATGCGGCGATCCTTGAAAAGGCCTTATCCCGGCCAACCTCATTCAGGACCTCATGGTACCAATCTTCATAGATCTCAAGCTCCTTGTCGCCTGACCGAAGACCGCCGTAGAAATCCACGGTAGCCTGCCTGGAAACGACCCGATCCTGACCCGATTGGAGCAACAGCACCGGCAGTGAGAGCTTTGCCGCGATATCCCCTCTTTTGGCGATCATACCGACCAGCTCTCTGTAGAGGCGGGAACTCACGCGCCGGTACACCAAAGGGTCGCTTTCATAGGCCGCCACGATCGTGGCGTCGTGGGTTAGGAACTTGGTCGGAATGCCGGTCGGCTGCGTGTAGTCCGGCGCAAGCGAGGCCGTCAGAAGGCCCAAAACGTGTCTCCAGGCCGGGACCGGAGCGGCGATCCCAAAAATGGGAGAGCTGAGGATGAGGCCGGCCGCGCGATGGCGGCTGCGGTAGGCCAAATAGGAGGACGCGATAAGCCCTCCAAAGCTGTGGCCCATAAGGAAAAGCGGGAGGTCCTTTTTCTCAGAAGCGATGAAAGCGTGAAGCGCGGCGAGATCTTCATGAAGATCCAAAAAACGCTTGAGGCAGGCGCGTTTGCCGCCGCTTTGTCCGAAGCCGCGAAGGTCCGGAATGACGCTCTCAACGCCTATGGCAGCCAGATACTCGGCGAACGCCCTGTAACGCCCGCCGTGCTCCCCCATGCCGTGCGTGAGGATCAAAACCGCCTGGGTGTCCGCCGGCTTGAGCCGACGGTAAAATAGGGGGGTTTCGTCGA
>CAZBAY010000088.1:0-4255 GCA_964489945.1 uncultured Planctomycetia bacterium | reverse complement strand
GTGATGGGGATCGACACGGTGATCCCGGTGGATGTTTATATCCCGGGCTGCCCGCCGCGGCCGGAGAACGTGCTCGACGGCCTGATGAAATTGCAGGATAAGATCCAAAAACAGAAACAGGAGGTGTAGGGGCGACCCGCCGGGTCGCCCGTACAGGCATTCATGATAGATCTTGCAGAAAAATTAAAACATAAATTCCCCAATATCGTTCTCGAGGTTTTCGACATGCGGGGTATTCCCTCGGCGGTCATCCGGAAAGATGGGATCAAGAATATCGCCGCGTCGGTGAAAACCGACTCCGAGTTCCAGCTCAATGTCCTGATGGACCTGACGGCCGTGGATTACCTTTTTTGGGAAGAGAAGGAATGCCGCTTCGAGGTCGTTTACAATCTTTTTTCAACGCTGAAGAATCACCGGCTCATTCTTAAAGCCGCGGTTCCCGAATCCGACGCCGAGATCGACTCCGTCGCTTCCGTGTGGCCGGCGGCCAACTGGTTCGAGCGCGAGGTGTGGGACATGTTCGGCATCCGGTTCAAGGGGCATCCGGACCTCAAGCGCATTTTGATGTATGAAGAATTCCAGGGCCACCCGCTGCGGAAGGATTATCCCTACAATCAACGACAACCTTTGGTGGGGCCGATGAATTGAAGCCGCTTTCCGCGCTCGCAATGACAATTTTTTTAATGTCATCAAATAGTTTCGCAGCCGATCAGCGCAATGTCCTTCAGGAGGCTGACGGCGCCTACCATCAGGGAAAGATCGACAAGTCGCTCGAACTCTATGAGGAGGCGATCACCCAGAACCCGAAGGACGCGGCGGCGCTCCAGAGCGCGGGTGTCACGTACGCCCAGAAAGGCCAGCTCGAAAAAGCGGCCGAGAAATTGAAGAAGGCCCTCGCGCTTAACCCTAAAAGCGGCGAGATCCACATCGATCTGTCGATCGTTTACGCCGAAATGGACGATTTTGACCGCGCGGTCCGGCATGCGGAGAAAGCCGTGGAGCTCGCTCCAAAGAAAGCGAACTCCTATCACGTTCTCGGGCTCGCGTATGAGGGGATCGGCGACGGCGAAAAGGCGGCAGCCGCTTACAACAAAGGCATCCAGGTCAACCCGACGAGCACCGATCTCTATTTGACGCTCGGGAATCTCTACGGCAAGCAGAGGGATTTTCCGCAGGCCGCCGCGGCGTACGAAAAGGCGATAGAGCTCGACCCGAAAAGCGCGTTCGCTTATTCGAACATCGCCTACGTTTATGAGGAACAGAAAAAGCCCGAGAAGGCGCTCGCCTATCTGACGCGGGCAACCGAGGCCAATCCCCGGGATGAAGTCGCGTGGTACGATCTCGGCGCCGCGTACGGCAAAAAGGAAGATTACAAAAAGGCCATTGAGTGTTATGAAAAGAGTTTTTCGATCGATCGGAAATTTTACAAGGCATGCCTCTCGCTCGCGATGGCCTACGAGAAGGAGAGACAGCTTGAGAAGGCGGCCGAGTTTTACGTGAAGGCCATGTCGCTGACGGAAGACCCGAGACTCAAGGAAGCTATTTTAAGGCAAGTGACCCGCGCGACAACCGAATCCCCTCGATGAGCAAGCCCGTCAATCCCGAAGCTCAGGCCACCGAAACACGTTCGATGCTTTTGAACATCGGGCCGTCACATCCGGCGATGCACGGCATCGTGCGTATCATCGCCGAGCTCGACGGCGAGACGGTGCTCGGGGCCGAGGTCGAGATCGGCTATCTGCACCGCGCGTTTGAGAAAATGTGCGAGCAGGGGTCTTACAACAACGCCATTCCCTATACGGACCGCCTGAATTACGTCTCGCCTATCATCAACAACATCGGCTACTGTCTCGCGGTCGAGCGGCTGATCGGCATCGACACGACCGAGCGGTGCAAGTATATCCGCGTCATCATGAGCGAGATCTCGCGGATCACCGACCACCTGACCTGCGTCGGGGCGTCCGCGATGGAGCTCGGGGCTTTCACCGTCTTTCTTTATATGATCCAGGCGCGCGAGCATTTGTACGAGCTGATCGAGGATGTCACCGGCGCGCGGCTCACTATCTCCTATGCGCGTGTGGGGGGGCTTAAATCTGACCTGCCGGAAGGATTCGAGGAAAAAACGCTCAAAGCGCTGAAAGAAACAAGACGCCTCCTCAAGGAAGTGGAGGGGCTCCTGAACACCAACCGTATTTTTGTGGACCGCATGAAAGGCACCGGCGTTATTTCCAAAGAGGACGCGCTGGCGTACGGCATCACGGGACCGTTCCTCCGCTCGACCGGCGTGGATTATGACGTCAGAAAATATCAGCCTTATCTCGGCTACGAACGCTTTGATTTCGACATCCCGGTCGGGGAACACGGGGACAATCTCGACCGCTATTACTGCCGCATGGAGGAAATGGAACAGAGCATGCGTATCGTCGAGCAGGCGCTCCGCGATCTGCCGAAGGGCGACATCATGGTGACCCCGGATGGAAAGGTCATTCCCGCCGCGATGATGGTGGACGAGGCGAAGATGGGCAACACGCTGGGCTTGAAAAGCGCCGAGGTCGATCTGGATCCGACGCTTCAGGGCACGACGAAGCGTTTCCATGACAATGTTTATTCCTCGGACAAACGAGTGGCGCTTCCCGCGAAAGAAGACACGTACGGGAACATCGAAGGTCTGATGAACCATTTTAAGCTCGTCATGTACGGTCACGGGATCCGGCCGCCGAAGGGCGAGGCGTATTTCCCCGTGGAGGGGGCCAACGGAGAGCTTGGGTTTTATGTGGTGAGTGACGGGACGGATTGCCCGTACCGTGTGCGTGTGCGGCCGCCGTGTTTTCCGATCATGGCGGCGCTTGAAAAAATACTGGTGGGTGATATGGTCGCGGACATTGTGCCGACCTTCGGCTCGGTCAACATGATCGGCGGAGAGCTGGACCGGTGAGCAGCGTTTTAAATCAACTCGACGCCGAGGCGCAGAAGATCGTCGCGAAGTACGATCAGAAGCGCGCGGCGATGCTGCCGCTCCTTCACTTAGCGCAGGACAAGATCGGCGCTGTCACGCCGGAGGTCGAAACGTGGGTGTCCGGATTGACCGACGTGCCGGTCGTGCATGTCCATGAGGTCGTGACCTTTTACACGATGTACCACCAAAAGCCCGTTGGAAAACATCACATCCGTTTTTGCACGACGACAAGCTGTGTCCTGATGGGCGCTGAGCAGATCCTCTGCCACCTGAAGAAAAAACTCGGCATCGAGAACGGCGGGACGACGCCGGACGGGAAATTTTCACTCGAAGAAGCCGAGTGCCTTTGCGCCTGCGAGGCCGCGCCGATGATGCAGGTGGGGGATGAGTACCATCTGGACCTGTCGGAAAAGAAGGTGGATGACATTTTGGATAAATTGAAATGACGGAACCCATTCTTTCTAGAAATTTTAATATCCCTAATTCGTGGACGCTCAAAGTCGCCGAATCGCGCGGCGCTTACGAGACGGCGCGCAAGGTCCTTTCCTCAATGAAGCCTGAAGAGGTCACGCAGATCGTTACGGCTTCGAACCTCCGGGGGCTCGGCGGCGCTGGGTTCCCGACCGGAAAAAAATGGCAGTTCATCCCGAAAGATTCCAAGAAACCCGTCTACCTTGTCGTCAACGCCGACGAAGGAGAACCGGGGACTTTTAAAGACCGCTATATTCTGGAGCGCGACCCGCACCAGATGATCGAAGGCATCATTCTCAGCGCTTTCGCGATCGGTTCGCGCAAAGCGTACGTCTATATCCGCGGAGAGTATGTGGAGCCCTTCAAGCGCCTTCAGGCGGCAGTTGACGAAGCGTACGCGAAAAATTATCTCGGGAAGAAAATGTTTGGGACGAATGTGGATCTGGAACTTGTCGTTCACCGCGGCGCCGGAGCTTATATTTGCGGCGAAGAGACGGCGCTTTTGAATTCACTCGAAGGTTATAAAGGTTATCCGCGCCTTAAGCCTCCGTTCCCCGCGATCGTCGGCCTTTTCGCGTCCCCGACCATCGTCAACAACGTCGAAACACTCGCCTGCGTGCCGCATATCCTGAAGAACGGCGCCGAGTGGTTCGCGAAGCTGGGCAACGCCGGCGGGGGCGGCACGCATCTTTTCAGCGTCTCGGGGCATATTGAAAAACCGGGCGTTTATGAGCTTCCGATGGGCACGCGCCTCAGGGACATGATCTACAAACACGCCGGTGGGGTACGCGGCGGGAAAAATCTCAAGGCCGTCATTCCGGGCGGGAT
>CAZBAY010000087.1:0-3374 GCA_964489945.1 uncultured Planctomycetia bacterium | reverse complement strand
TATATTCGGGCGTTCCCCGATAAGCCGGTCACGAAAAAACCGGCGGAAACCCGCATGGGAAAAGGCAAGGGCGCGGTGGAATTCTGGGTGGCAGTGGTCAAACGCGGAAAAATTCTTTTTGAGGTTGAAGGGCTCCCGGAGGAGATCGCCAAGGAATCGATGCGGGTCGCCGCGGCCAAGATCCCCTTCCGCACACGATTCGTTTCGAGGAAGGATACGCTATGAGCAAGGTGAAAGCAGCGGAATTGAGGAGCCTGAGCGCGCAGGAGCTCGAGCAAAAAAAGAGCGGGATCGAAAAAGAGTTGTTCGACCTCAGGCAGAAAAAGGTGGGCGGCCAGCTCGACAAGCCGCATTTCTTCAAACAACTGCGCCGTCAGATAGCGCGGATCAACACGATCGAAGGGGAGAAGACAAATGCCTCCAACCGATAAGCGCGAAAATCAGAGAAAAGAGCGGACCGGCATCGTTCTGAGCGACAAGATGCAAAAGACGATCGTTGTCCAGATCCGGCGGAAGACCCGGCACCCGATTTATGGGAAAGTGATGGAGACGGCGAACAAATTCAAGGTGCATGACGAGAAGAACGAGGCAAAGATCGGAGACCAGGTGAGGATCGCGGAAACGCGTCCTCTTTCGAAGGACAAGCGCTGGAGGCTCGTTGAGATCCTAAGCCACGGCCACAGCGTCAAGGCCAAACGAGAAGAAGCGTCTCAAGAAAGCGCTCCAAAGGCATAACGATGATAAGAATGCGGACGATTTTACAGGTAGCGGACAACACCGGGGCGAGGAAAGCCTCCTGCATCGGCGTTATCGGCCGGTCGGGGCGCATGACTGCCGACGTGGGGGACATCATCAGCGCGAACGTCAAGGAAGCCACGCCGGACGGGACCGTCAAGGCAGGCGAGGTGGTGAAGGGGGTCGTGGTACGGACCAAGAACAGGATCCGCCGGCCGGACGGGACGTCGCTCAGGTTCGATTCTAACGCGCTCGTGCTCATTGACGCGCAGCGCAATCCGCGCGGCACTCGTATTTTCGGCCCTGTACCCAGAGAGCTTCGCGATAAGGGATTCATGAAAATTATTTCGTTGGCACCCGAGGTTATCTGAAATGAGCTTGCGTATCCGAAAAGGCGATCAGATCGTCGTATTGTCAGGCAGGGATAAGGGCAAGAAGGGCCGAGTGGTGCATGTTTACCCGGATCGCCAACGCGCCCTCGTCGAAGGTATCAACATGATGAAAAAAGCCGTCCGCAAAAGCCAGAAGAACCCTCAGGGCGGCATGATCCATCAGGAAGCGCTCATTCATTTATCGAAATTGAGCCTCGTCTGCCCCGCGACGGCGAAACCGACGCGGATCAAGACGCTTATCGCGCAGGACGGTTCAAAACAAAGGATATCCGCTTTGAAGAAAGCGGTGATCGCTTAATATGAAAGAAATGGCGAATTTTCAGGAAACCTATCAAAAAGTGATCGTGCCTCAGATGATGAAGAAATTCGGGTACACGAACGTCCTCCAGGTTCCGCGTCTGAAAAAAATTTCCCTGAACATGGGCGTGGGAAAAGGGGCCGAGGACATCAAGATCGTCGAAGCGGCCCAGCAGGAGCTTACTCTGATCGCGGGACAGCGCGCGGTCATCACGCGGGCCAAGAAAGCCATTTCCAATTTCAAGATCCGCGAGGAGTCTCCCGTCGGATGCCGCGTAACGCTTCGTCGCCGCGCCATGTATGAATTTTTTGAGAGGCTCATTTGCGTGGCCTTGCCGCGCGTGCGTGATTTCAGAGGTTTGAGCCCCCGCGGATTTGACCATGCGGGAAATTACAATTTCGGGATCCAGGAGCAGAATATCTTTCCCGAGGTGGAGACGGACCGGGTGGTCCGCGTCCAGGGCATGAACATCACATTTGTCATCGGGGCCGCAACCAAGGAAGAGGCGCATGAGCTTATGACGCTTTTCGGCGTGCCCTTCCGGACAAAGACGGAAAAGCCGGCGCAGCAGGCCGCGGTGGCGGTTTAAGGAGAGTTATGGCCAAATTATCTCTGATATTAAAACAACAGCGTCCGCCCAAGTTTAAGACGCAGGCTTACAACCGCTGCCAGCTGTGCGGAAGGACCAGAGGCTATTACCGGAAATTCAAGCTGTGCCGGATCTGCCTGAGGGAATTGGCGTCGAAGGGCGAGATCCCCGGTATCATCAAGGCAAGCTGGTAAATAAGAGGCGAAAGGAAGAAGAATGTCTTTATCTGATCCGATCGGCGACGCGCTCACGATGATCCGCAACGCCACTAAAGCAAAGAAAGAGCGGGTGGATATCCGCGCGTCCCAGCTCACGACCGAGATCCTGAAGGTCCTGAGGCAGGAAAAATATATCTATGATTACCGTCTGATCGAGGACAAAAAACAGGGGCTCCTTCGGGTGTATCTTCGCAAGGAGAGCGAGCCTGTGCGGAAGATCTCGCGTATCACGAGAGTGTCGCGTCCGGGACTCCGGATCTATACGAAGAAGGAACGGATCCCGATCGTTTTGAACGGATTGGGCATATGTATCCTCTCGACGCCGCAGGGCGTGCTGACCGGAGAGGCCGCCAAAAAGAGGGGCGTCGGCGGTGAAGTTTTGGCTAAGGTTTGGTGAAATATGTCTAGAGTCGGAAGAAAAGTCATCGAGATCCCGAAGACCGTGAAACTGCAGATCCAGGGCCGCGCGGTGAACGTCGAGGGCCCGAAGGGCAAGCTGCACTTTGAAATTCACCCCCGGGTGAAGGCGGTGATCAAAGAGAACACGCTTACCTTCAGCGCGGTGACGGAAGACAAAAAAGACCGGGCCCTGCAGGGAACGACGCGCAGTGTCGTGGCGAACATGATCCAGGGCGTTACTGACGGTTACTACAAGGAACTTTTGATCGAAGGAGTCGGCTTCAAAGCGCAGGCCCAGGGCAAAACGCTCAACCTTTCGCTGGGGTTCACTCACCCAATCGTTATGGAAGTGCCCGAAGGACTCACGGTGGAAACCCCCAAGCCCACTCAGGTGTTCGTGAGGGGGACCGACAAAGTGAAGGTGGGTGAGTTTTCGGCCCAGGTCAGAAGACACTACGAGGCTGAGCCGTACAAAGGAAAAGGCGTCCGTTACGCCGGTGAAGTGGTCCGCCGCAAGGCTGGCAAGACGGTGACAAAATAATGAAACCAAAGGTCAAAACGAAGACAAACCGTATCGTTCGCCATTACCGCATCCGCAAAAGGGTGAGTGGCACACCGGAGCGGCTGCGCCTTTCGCTCTATCCGAGCTTGAAACATCTCGAAGCCCAGCTGGTAAATGATTTCGAGCAAAAGACGGTTGTTGGTTTCACGACGAAGGGTAAGGATTTCCAGAAGGCGTCCGG
>CAZBAY010000086.1:0-10204 GCA_964489945.1 uncultured Planctomycetia bacterium | reverse complement strand
TGCTGATAGGGGCTCATCGTTCCCGGGTCAACGTTGAGATACGGATCGCACTTCATCATCATGACGCGGAGGCCCCGCGCCTCAAGTAACTTTCCGATCGACGCGGACGCGATGCCCTTCCCCAGGCTTGAAACCACGCCGCCGGTGATAAAAATGTATTTAGCCATTGTGTGCTCTCTCTAATGCCAATTCTTTTTCCAAAAGCGCCCGGGCCTGCTCCAGATCCTCCGCCGTGTCCACGCCCACCGTCTCAAACTGGGTCTCGATCACTTTGATCGCGTAACCGTGCTCCAGCGCGCGGAGCTGTTCAAGACGCTCGTGCGTTTCCAAATAGGTCGGCGGCAGTTTTTTGAACGTGAATAAAAAATCCTTCGTGTACGCGTAGATCCCGAGATGCTTGTAAAAATAATTCTCGTTCGGCCCCGGGTCCAGCCGCGCCGGGATCGGGGAGCGGGAGAAATACATCGCGAACTTCTTGTCGTTCAGGATCGCCTTCACGACATTCTTGCTCCTGAATTCCTCCGGGGAATAGCTCTTCTTCACGACCGTCGCCATCTGGATCGCGGGGTCGCTCTGCATCGTCCTCACGAGGTCGTCGATCGTGAGCGGATGAATGAGCGGCTCGTCGCCCTGGATGTTCAGGACGATCTTGACGTCGAGCTCATTGGCCACCTGCGCGAGGCGGTCGGTCCCCGTTTCGTGCGACTTCGACGTGAAAACGGCTTTGCCGCCGAAGGACTCGACCACCTTAATGATCCGGTCGTCATCCGTCGCGACGATGAGGTCGTCCAGCATCCGGGCGCGCTTGGCGCGCTCGTAGACATGCTGAATAAGCGGCTTTCCGCAAAGATCGCGAAGGACCTTTGCTTCAAGCCGCGTCGATCCGTAACGGGCCGGAATAATACCGACAGCTTCCATCATTTATTTATCTCGCTATGTATATGCTGCAAAAGTTCCTCGGCGCCGGTCGTCGCCACACCGACTTTCCCCACGACAATGCCGCCGGCGCAGTTGGCGATGTGGGCCGCCTCGGCGGGCGTCGCTTTGCTCGCGCGCGCAAGCGTGTAGGTGCCGATCACCGTGTCGCCGGCGCCC
Source organism: uncultured Planctomycetia bacterium (assembly GCA_964489945.1). Taxonomy (GTDB): domain Bacteria; phylum Omnitrophota; class Gorgyraeia; order 2-02-FULL-51-18; family 2-02-FULL-51-18; genus CAZBAY01. Next base: position 9,109 of record CAZBAY010000086.1, on the reverse strand, counting down.
GACACGTCGAAGACTTCCTTCGCGATCGTTGGGATCTTTACCATCGGCTTTCCTCGCTCAAAAAGCGCCATGCCATTCTCGCCCAGTGTGATCAGGACAGATTCGCAGCGGAGCTTCTCCAAAAGCGCTTTTCCCGCCTTTTTGAGAGACGCCTCGTCCTTGATCGCGAAACCGACCGCCGACGCCGCCTCGTGGTGATTAGGCGTGATCGTCGTGACGCCCTGGTAATACGCGAAATGGGTTTCCTTGGGATCCACCGTGATGACCTTGCCGTGTTTTTTGGCGATCTTCACGATCTCCTTCACAAGCCTCGGCACAATGACCCCCTTACCATAATCTTCAATGATGACGGCGTCCACTTCCTTGATCCGGTCTCGGACAAATCCGACGATCTGCTTGAGCAGGTGCTCGGGGACCGGGTGCACGGTCTCGCGGTCGATCCTCACGACCTGCTGATGGTGCGCGATAACGCGCGTTTTTTGCGTCGTCGGGCGGCGCGGATCGACGAAGATCCCCTCACAGAAAACACCCCGCTTCCGCAGCTGCGTCTGCAGGATCTCGCCGCGCGCGTCCTCGCCAACGATGCCCGAGATGAATACTTCGCCCTCGAGCGCCCGGATATTGTTGGCGACGTTGGAGGCGCCTCCCGGCATGAAATTTTCGGAATCCACCCAAACAACCGGCACCGGCGCCTCTGGGGAGATCCTCGACACACTTCCCCAGATGAACTCATCCAGGATCAAATCGCCGACAACCAGGACTTTCGCTTGTTTGAAGCTAGAAATAATGCTCTTAAGGCGTGAAAAGCTAAGGTGTTTCATCCGGCAATGTTTTGTCGTAACCGACTAAGATTAAATAAGTTATCTAATGTATTGAGCCCGCCGGTGGCGGGCCTAATAAAGTATTTTAACACCCGCCCGCGATGGGTGTCAACGTAGAACGCCGTTCACGGCGCCAAACGGCGTCGCGATCTTGATCCAGACGGGCGACCGGGATTCATCGGCGCTGAAATAGACCCACGCGCGCCCTCTTTTATAGAGGATGTCCTTGTAACGGGTCACCGGCTCGACGAGGATCGTGTCGATCGCCCCGCGGCCTCGGAGCTCTTTGTCCTGCCGGCTCAATACCTTCACTTCCAGATCCCAGCTCTTGCCTCGGTTATGAATAACCGTCGCGGCGGAGCCGCCGACATTCACGTCCTGGAGCCGGAACCAGTAAAAAGCGCTCACGGCGTCCTGCACTTCGCCGGAAAGCTCCATTTCAACCCTCTGCTTGTTTTTCATCGACTCCCAAAAACTTTTTTTCTGCGCGTAGTCATAGACGATCCGCTCATGAGCGCGGTACCGGCCTTCCCTCAACTCCTTGGAAAACTCAAGGGAGCAGTGTCTTTCAGAGTCGATATAACTGTGGATCTCGTCATAAACGGGATAGAGCTTGGATAAAAAATCGTTCGTCCGCGCGATCGCGATCACGTGATAGGCCTCGCGCCCGCGGATCTTCACTTTTTCCTTCACCTCGAGGCTGCCCAGACCCACCGGGACACCCATCCAGAAAACCTCGAACTCCATCCGCTCCCCCACTGTGAGCGTCTTCCGAGGCGACGGAAGCGCGGATCCTTTTTCAGCGTGCTTAGCGGAGAAATTCGTCGAAGCGAAAACCGCCGACTGCGGGAGGAATATCAGAATAAGCAATAGCGAAAAAATCCGCTTCATCCCTTCACCCCAACTTGTTCTCTTGCTCCCATCACCTCCTTGAGGTTCCCAAAAACTTCTTCGACTTCGACGGCGCGCAGGCACTCAAAATCGATCGTGCAGCGGTGCGCCAGGCAAACGACGCAGCCGACGTTCTTTTGGATGAACCGGTGGCCGGCGCCGAGCGCTTTCCACCGGACCGGGCTCAAACCCGACTGGTTCCTCCCAAAGATCGTGACGGTCGGTGTCCCCACGGCGGCGGCGATATGCACCGGGCCCGAATCGTTGGAAACAAGTACCGCGCACCGTGAAAGGAGCGCGGCCAGTTCCTTGAGCGTGAGTTTGCCGGTGAGATCCAACACTCCGCTGCCCAGCGCCCGGCTAAGATCGCGCCCGGATCCGGCCTCTTCCTGGCCGCCCACGATCGCCACACGCGACCCTGTCTCTTGCAGCACCCGCTTTCCAAGCTCCTCAAAGCGGCCCAGCGGCCAGCGCTTTGAGGGACAGCTCGCGCCCGGATGGATCGCGACGATCCGTTCTTCCGCGCCCAAGCCCGCCATCGATAAAAGTTCCGTGATCCTGCGGGTGTCCTCCGGAAAGACCGGCAGCTCTGCCTTCTTTCCCGGCGACGTCTCTATCCCGAACGCCCGCACAATGTCGAGCGCGTATTCGGACTCATGCTTGGCGCCCTGACGCCGCCGGTCCGGCACCCGCTTCGTCAGCGAAAACGACGAAAGGTGCGAAGCCAGTCCGATGCGGTAAGGAATGCCCGCGAAAAATGGGACAAGGTGGGCCCGGTGGCTGGGATGCAGGATAAACGCCGCGTCAAAGCGCCGCTCGGCGATTTCCCGGATAAAACGAAGATTTCCCACAAGCGAGCTGTGCCGGCCCTTCTTCTCGTAATAATAAGGAATGACCTCGTCAATCAAGGGATGGCCCTCGACAAGCTCCCGCGTAGCGGGCCGCACGATGATAGAAAGATGGGCGTTCGGAAAACGTTCGCGGATGGCCCGCACGGCCGGAAGCGAAAGGACGACATCGCCGATCCGGTCGAGCCTGACGACAAGGATCCTGAAATTCTTCGGACGGTACTCGTCATCCAGAATGAGCTTCGCTTTCCGGTAAACCTCCTCTGGGCCCAGGTCTTTGAGGCACTCATGATGAAAACGGCATTGGGCCTCTTCGCAGGGAGAGCAGAAAAGCGTCCGGCGCGCCACCTGGCTGGACGCAAGCCTGGGCCCGTATTTCCGGGGATCGGTCGGGCCGAAGATCGCGACCGTCGGTATTTTTAAGGCGTCCGCCAAATGTAGCGGCGCGCTGTCGTTCGTGACAAGAAGCGAGGCTTTTCTGAGAAGCTGCTCCAGCTCTTTCAAATTTGTCCGTCCGCAAAGGTCCGTCACGGGCTCCGTCATCAGCGATCTTACCTTTTCGCCATCACGCGCGTCGGCCTTGTCCCCAACGAGAACGATGCGACAGCCATCCGTGGAACTCAATCGGTCCAAAAGCCTTGCGTAATGTTCCGCGGGCCATTTTTTAACGTCGCTCTTCGAACCTACCGCCGCCAGTACGAGACGCCGCTCATCCGATAGCATCGCCTCGCTGACGACATCGGAAACCGCGAAAAGAGGCCGGTCGTCAAAGAACGACCCCTCCTCATCCTCGGGAACGAGGTCCTTCAAAGCCCTGAGGTGCCGTTTGACCCGGTGCAGGCTCTTTTTGGAACGTTCAAGATAGGAATTTCTGAAGCGCGCTCCTCCCAAAAGGCCGATCAGGGACCTCCGAAGGTCGATGATCATATCAAAGCGCTCCGCCCGCACGGCGAAGAGGAAACGGATCTTCTCGTTAAAGGGCATCCGCTTGTTAAAAGGAATAATTTTGTTGATCCGCGGATCTCCCTCAAGAAGCGCTTTCGCGCCCTCGCCCACAACGGCGTGGATCTCGGCCCCGGGATAAGCGCGGATCAGCGACTGGAATACCGGGAGCGTCAGGACGACGTCCCCGATATTGGAAAGCGTGACAACGAGGATCTTCCGGACCTTATCGGGCGACGGTTTCACCAATAAGCTCCTTTGTCTTTTCAAAAACCTCGCGCGGCGAAAGCCATTCCATGCAAACACGGTGATCACAGGAACGGAAATAGCAAGGGACCTGACACCCGACGTCCTTTCGAAGGATACGGACCGCTCCTAGCGAGAGCGGACCCGTCTCCGCCTCCGACGTGGGTCCGAAGACGCCGACGATCGGCGTTCTCTGGCTTGCCGCCAAATGAATCGGACCCGAATCGTTGGACAAAAGAATCTTCGCGCGTCTCAAAATGGCCGCCAGAGCGCCGAGTGATGTTTTTCCGCAAATGGATGCGACGCGGTTACACTTAAAATGACTTTGGATCTCATCGGAAAGCGCGGCTTCTGAAGGCGTGCCGCACAAAAGGACTTTGGTGGGAAAAGTCTCCTGAAAAAGCCGCGTCCATTCGATGAAATGGGAAACGGGCCATCTTTTAAGGTCCCAATTTCCCCCGGGATGAACGACGACAAATTCTCCGTCCTCACGGATCCCCGCTTCCGCCAAAAGCGCTTTCGCCCGGGCCTCGTCCTCCTTCGCCGGGACAAAATCAGGCGTCCGGCCGTCCTCCGGAACGTCCAGATGCCTCAGCAAATTCAAAAAATAATCAGTCCGGTGAAGCCTGCCCTCGGGCTCCGGAAGCGTTTTCGTCAAGAACCGCCTCCGTGACCCGGTGCGGGTGCCGATCCGCTCGGGGATCCCCGCGAGCCGCGCAAGAAAACCTTTTGTTTTTGAGCGGTGAAAGAAGATCGCCGTGTCAAAGCGCTTTTTTCTGAGCTCAGCGAGCGTCGTCCCCAGCCTCGGCCAGGACAGTATCGTGTCTTTGTCCGTGCAAAGGATCACTTCGTCCAAATGAGGATTCCCCTTTAGGACCTCCGCGCAGCGCGGCGGGGCCAGGCACGCGAGATACGCCTTGGGAAATTTTTTACGGAGCGCGCGGATGGCCGGCGTTGAAAAAAGCACGTCCCCCAGCCAGTTGACGTTCACGATGAGGATCCTAGGCCCCATGGCCGTCCTTTGATCGTGTGGGCGGATTGTCCACGCGTATCCTTTTTTTGCCGACGTGATACAACCCGCTTGTTTTGATCCAGAAATTAAAAAGGCTCCCGCCTCCCTCGCTGATCTTCACGCGGTGAAGCGCGTAGGGATCGTGCTTCGTGAGGCCCCGGTTCGTCGTCACCGCGCCGGCGTAACCCTGCTCGATCACGAGCGCCCGCGTGTATCCGTTGAACCCGCCCGCCGGGTAGCTGAACAATGTCACCGGATGGTCGAGGACTCTTTCCAGCTTTTTCTTCGACTCCTCGAGCTCAAAGACGACGTCGTCCGTCTTCAGGTCCGGCAGATACGCGTGGTTCATGGTATGACTTCCGATCGTGACGCCCGATTCGTCCAGGATCCTCAAGTCCTCCTCGGAGAGCCAGCCCTTTTCGTTGAGATTGCGCGTGATCATGAAGATCGTGGCGGGAAAATCCATTTTGCGCAGGACCGGAAAGGCATACTGAAAATTATCGAGAAAACCGTCATCGAACGTGATCGCGACGGTCTTCGAAGGGATCTTTTTTTTAGCCTTCAACATTTCAAACAGGTCCGCGAGAGGCACGACGTTGTACCGGTGCAGCTTGAGGAATTCCATCTGGCGCTCGAAGGTCTCCGGCGTGACGTTAAGACTCGACGCGTCCTTTGCGGGGGCCACATTGTGGTACATGAGAACCGGCACTTCAAAATTAGACCGGCAGAAAAAAAAGATCCCGGCGAACAATACGGCGGGAATGAGAAATTTCGTTTTAAGAACGCGCGGGCGCATGCTCTCTTTCAGGGACGGCGGGCCGCTTTTCCTTCACAAAGTGAAGGACCGCGTCCAGAACCTCCTGAACACTGATCTTTTTCATGCAAATAAGGCCGATCGGGCAACTACGGAGGTAACATGGGCTGCAATGGATCTCTTTCCAGAAAACCTGGTAGGAAGACGGAGGCGCCAGGTGGCGTTTGGGATCCGTCGGGCCGAAAAGAGCAACGAGCGGCACATCGACGCTCGACGCGATATGCATCGGCGCGGAGTCTGAGCTCACAAAAACCTGGCAGCGGCGGATCAGCGCAGCAAGCTCCGTGATCGAGGTCTTCCCGACCGCGTTGATCGGCTTCACGCGCGTCAAGCTCATCAGCCGGTCCACGAGAGGCGCGTCCTCCTGCGAGCCGGTCACGACAACGCGGATGTTCCGGCGCGCCAACTCGTCGCAGAGCTTCGCGACATTTTCGATCGGCCACTGCTTCGTGGGCCACCGCGGAGAAGATCCCGGATTGATCCCGACCAGCGCCTGGCTGGGAGACACCCATTGGGATTCGAGGAACTTTCTGACTTTTTCATCCTCGTCGGGCTGAACCCAGAAAGCCAACCGTTTTTCATAGGATTCCACGCCGACAAGCTGCAGGACGCGGAACTGGTGATCGAGCGGCGCGACGCCGGCGTTCGACGAATCCTTGGTTTTCCGGTTCAGGAAAAAAGACCATTTGCGGTTCGTGTGCCCCGCGCGGATCTTGGCTCCTGACAGATACGCCAACAGATGGCTCGTGCGGTTGTTCTGCAGGTCCACGACGATGTCAAAGTCTTCCTTGGCCAGGATCGCCGCCGTTTTCAGGAGATCCGTGAGCCGTTCCTTCCCCCTGCCTTCCTCAAAGACGATCGTATCGTTCACGTCGGGGCAGTTGCGGATGACCTTCCTGGATTTTCTGCCGACCAGAACGGAGATCCACGCGTCCGGAAACTGACGCCGGAGGGCTCGTATCGACGGAATGCTGAGGATCACGTCCCCGAGGGCGCTTATTTTGATCACAAGGATCCTTTTTTGGACCGCCGCTTCCTTGTAAACTTCAAGCGTCCTTTCGAACATCAGATCAAGCGTGTATTCTTTTTCGACTTTTTTGCGGAGATTCGCGGCGCATTGCATGGCGAATTCCCTATCTTTGAGAAGCCGGATCAGCGCCTCCGCGAGGAGTCGCGGATCATCCGGCGGCACGAGGAGCCCTTCCTTGCCGTTTTCAATGATGTCGACCAGCCCTCCGATCTGCGTAGCGACCACCGGAACGCCGCAAGCGCCCGCCTCGATGACGACGCGGCCGAACGCCTCTTCCCCCACGGACGGCGCGGCCAGCACGGACATTTGCGAAAGAAGCTGCGGAATATCGTAACGCGTCCCGAGAAATTCCACGCAATGGCCAAGACCGAGACGGCGCGCGAGCGCCGAGAGTTCTTCGCGGTACTGCGGTTTGTCGGTGTCGCCGATGATCTGGACCTTCACGCCCGGAAAAACGCGCGTCACGCGCGCCATCGCTTTAAGGAAAAGCGGATGCCCCTTGATCGGCGTGAGCCTTCCGATCAGGCCGATGATCGGAGGGTTCAAAGCGTCGGAAGGCCTGAGCTTGAATTCCTCTAGGTTCACGCCTCTTGGAATGAACCGGATCTTGTGATGAGGGACGCTGAAATCATCCCGCATGCGCTTGCCGATGATATGGCTGGCGACAATGACGATCTTTCCCCACCCCATCATGCGGCTTAAGAAATGTTTGCTGTAAAATCCATGGCAGGTCGTGATGAAAGGGACCTGCGTTCGCCGGCTGGCTAAGAAAGCGATCAGCGCGGGCACGCGCGAACGGGCGTGCATGACGTCGATGCTCTCTTTACGCACGATCTTAACGAGTGCCTTGACGGAATGAAAGAGCGCGAACGGCGACTTTTTATGGACCGGCAGCGTGTAGTGCGTGACACCGGCGGACGTGAGGTCGCCGACGAGAGGGCCGCCCGCGGAAACTACGACCGCGTGGTGACCGTTCTTCCGGAGATACTTCGCCAGGTCGACGGTCCCCCGCTCGACCCCTCCCGATTTCAATTCAGGTAATATTTGAAGGATGCGCATTTTAAATGATCCGCTTGACCGCTTCGCTCAAAACACTCGCGTCGCGCGAAGGGCGGTCCGCGGGCTTTCCGTTCACGCGCGCGGCTTCCTGACTCACCGTCTCATAGATCGTCCGTGCGTCCGCCGGCACGACCCGTTTTTCGCGGGTCATCCGGTCAAGAAATTCCCGGTGTTTGGGCTTCAGACGCGCACCGTCGGACGGCGAGAATACAATGACGGGTTTTCCGGAGGCGACCGCCTCGGAGACCATCGAGATCGAATCCGCGGAAACGACGACAACATCCGACAGGCCGAGGATACCGCCCATGATCCCGTTCCGGTTGGATTCATTGGCGATCACCAGGAGCGGACAACGTCCTCGGTCGCCGAACGTTCTTTTGAGCATTTCGTCGGCCCAGGCCGGCGTCCGGCGCGACGACGTCGCCAAAAGGACCGAGCGCGTCTCCCGGCTGTACCGGTCAAGGCCCGTGAGGGCCGCCTCGAGAAGTTCCCTGGAAAATTTGTTCGAGGCGGTGTCCCCGCCCAGAATGAGCCCGATCTTCCTGCCGTTCTCCGCGAGTCCCAGTTCCCGGGAAAGCTTGCCCGCGGCCGACCGCAGGGTCTCAGCCGTCACCGGCGAAAGCGCGCCGTCCGTCGTAAAAACATTCTTCCGCGGTTTCATGCGGTCATGCCGCGGCGCGATGATCGCGTCGAATTTACTGGAATAAAAAAGCGGTTTCATGACGACCACGGACTTCGCGTCGTTCTCATACTTCACCAAAAGGTTCACGGCCGCCAGCGACGAGCCGGAGGAAATGACGATGTCCGCATAGGTGCCGGCGATACGCCGGTAAGACGCTTCATCCAAAACGTTTTTCAGGACCCAATGCTTGAACGGCAGGCGTCCCGCCAGAAGGAGTGAAGCGGCGCCGAGGAATTTACGGGCGAAAGTATTTCTGAAATGTATTTCAACAACGGCATGTTTTGTGCGCTCCGGCGCTATCCCACGGGCGGAACGCTCGGCCCGGACCGCTTCAAGGACCGCGAGTGATTGGTTGAGATGTCCGGATTTCCCGTCGCTCAAAATAAGAACGGAGCGGTCCGGCGTCGACTTCCACCGGCGATGCGCCCAGAGCCACTGCTCAGGTGAACGCTTGATCTTGGCCTCGAGTATTTCCGAGAACTGTTGGAGGATCATTTTCTCCCCCTCCTCGGGGCTCGCGTCCGGATCTGGAAACTTAAGCGGCCCTTCGATCTCAATGCGATGCCTATCCCAGCCGCCAAGCCCCCGCCCGCGCTCGAACCAATGTTTCCGAAAAATGAAAACGGGAAAGATCGGGGCCCCGGTACGGACCGCGAAGGTCGCGACGCCGCTCGGGCTGGACGAAAGCCTTCCGAAAAAACGGACGAAGGTCCCGTTCGCGCCGCCATCCTGATCGCTCAAAATTCCGACGATACCGCCCTTTT
>CAZBAY010000085.1:0-9301 GCA_964489945.1 uncultured Planctomycetia bacterium | reverse complement strand
CGCGGTATACGAGGTCATTCCACTCCGGGATGAGATTGTTGACCGGACAGCCCGAAGCCATGCCGGCCAAGAGCGTCCCGTTGTGGCAGAAAGGAATGCCGCAGTCCATGCAGCGCGCGCCCTGGGCCTTGAGTTTCTCCTCCGGCATGTGGAGATGAAACTCTTTCCAATCCTTGACCCGCTCCAGCGGAGCGCGGTCCTGGGGAAGTTCGCGCGCGATCTCTTTAAATCCTGTCGGTTTTCCCATATCCTTTAATTACCGCCGATGCGCGCCAGATCTTTCGCGTTCGCCTCGAAAGCGGCCATGATGGCCTCTTCGCCGCTCAACCCCGCGCTTTTCGCCCGGTCGAGCGCCTCGAGAACGCGTTTGTAATCCTTGGGAACGACTTTCACGAACTTCGACGCCATTTCTTCCCAAAGATCGAGAATATGCTTGGCAAGCTTGCTTGAGGTGAACGAAACATGCCGTTCGATCATGCCGCGCACCAACATGACCTCTTCGCGGTTTTCCAAACGCTCGAGATCCACCATTTGCTTATTGCAATTAGTGGAAAAATTGCCCTTCACGTCGAGAATATAGGCAATGCCCCCCGACATGCCGGCCGCGAAATTCCGCCCGGTCGGGCCGAGCACCACGACGCGCCCCCCGGTCATGTATTCGCAGCCGTGGTCTCCCACCGCCTCGACGACGGCGTTGACGCCGCTGTTCCTCACACAAAAACGCTCGCCCGCCATGCCGCGGATAAAAGCTTCCCCGCCCGTCGCTCCGTAAAAAGCGACGTTGCCGATAATGATATTCTCCTCGGGCTTGAACGTCGATTTTGCCGGCGGGTAGACGATGATCCTGCCGCCGGACAAGCCCTTCCCCACATAATCGTTGGCATCCCCCTCAAGCTCAAGCGTCATGCCCGGAGGAACGAACGCGCCGAAACTCTGCCCCGCTGAACCGGTAAATTTCAAATGGATCGTGCCGTCAGGCAGGCCCTTGGCGCCGTGACGCCGCGTGAGCTCACTGCCCACGATGGTTCCCACAACGCGGTTCGTATTTTTGATCGGGAGCGACGCTTTGACAAGCTGGCCTTTTGAAAGCGCCGGCCCGCACAATTTAAGGAGTGTCGTATTATCGAGGGCCTTGTCGAGCCCGTGGTCCTGCCCGATCTGGCAATAGCGCCCGACCGAAGCATCCACTTTCGGCTGATAAAGGATATTGGTCAGATCCAGGCCCTTCGCCTTCCAATGGTCGATCGCTTTTTTCGTTTCAAGCCGGTCCGTGCGGCCGATCATCTCATTGACGGTGCGGAAACCTAGCTTTGCCATGATCTCGCGCAGCTCCTCGGCGATGAATTGCATGAAATGGACGACGTGTTGGGCGTCCCCGGTGAATTTTTTTCGAAGCTCGGGGTCCTGCGTAGCGACTCCGACCGGACAGGTATTCAGATGGCAAACGCGCATCATGATGCATCCGAGCGCGACGAGCGGCGCCGTCGCGAAACCGAATTCCTCCGCGCCCAAAAGTGTGGCGATCGCGACATCGCGTCCCGTTTTAAGCTGTCCGTCCGTCTCGACGACGATGCGGCTCCGGAGATTGTTTAAAACAAGCGTCTGATGCGTTTCGGCAAGGCCCAGTTCCCAGGGCGCGCCCGCGTGCTTGATGCTCGACTGCGGCGACGCGCCCGTTCCGCCGTCATAACCGCTGATCAGCACGACGTCGGCGTGTGCTTTCGCCACGCCCGCGGCGATCGTGCCGACGCCGACCTCGGCGACGAGCTTCACGCTGATACGCGCGTGGTGATTCGCGTTCTTGAGATCATGAATAAGCTGAGCCAGGTCTTCTATGGAATAAATGTCGTGATGCGGCGGTGGTGAAATGAGCCCAACACCCGGCGTGGACAAACGTACCTTCGCGATCCAGGGATAGACTTTCCCGCCCGGCAGCTGGCCGCCTTCGCCGGGCTTGGCCCCCTGCGCCATTTTGATCTGAAGTTCTTTCGCTTTCACCAAATAAAGGCTCGTCACGCCAAAACGGCCCGAAGCGACCTGTTTGATCGCGCTGTTCTTCGAATCGCCGTTCGGCTCGAGCTGATAGCGCTCGGGGTCTTCGCCGCCCTCGCCCGTGTTGCTCTTTCCGCCCACGCGGTTCATCGCGACCGCGAGCGTCTCGTGCGCCTCTTTGCTGATCGATCCGTAGGACATGCCGCCCGTTTTGAAACGTTTCAAGATCTCGCTGACCGGCTCCACTTCCTCGATTGGAATGGACTTGGCGTCGGACTTGAAGTCCAAAAGCCCGCGGAGCGTGGCGTAGTTCTTGTCATGGTCATTGACGGAGGCGGAATATTCCTTGAACACTTTATAATCGTTGTTCCGGACCGCCTGCTGAAGTTTGTGAACAGTCTCGGGATTGAAAAGATGGTACTCACCGTCCCGCCGCCACTGGTACTGGCCGCCCGGGTCGAGCACCGCGCCGTTCACCTGCCGCTCCGGGAAGGCGTGCCGGTGCCTTTTTTCCACTTCCTGCGCCAGCATGTCCAGCCCCACGCCCTCGATGCGCGAAGCGGTCCACGTGAAATATTTGTCGATGACCTCTTTATTCAGCCCAACCGCCTCGAAGATCTGCGCGCCGCGGTAGCTCTGGATCGTCGAGATCCCCATCTTAGACATCGTTTTTACGACGCCCTTCGCGGCCGCTTTCGCGAAATTTTTCACCGCCGTCTTGTGATCGATGCCGGTGAGGATCCCCTGCCGTATCATGTCATCCAGCGTCTCGAACGCCAGATAGGGATTGATCGCGCCCGCGTTGTAACCGATGAGAAGCGCGAAGTGATGCACCTCGCGCGGCTCACCGGATTCAAGGATAAGCCCCACTTTCGTCCGGGTGCCTTCGCGGATCAAGTGGTGATGAAGCCCCGACACCGCCAAAAGCGCCGGGATCGCGGCCCTGTCATGGTCCACGCCGCGGTCCGAAAGAATGAGGAGGTTCGCGCCCTTTTCGATCTCGCGGCTGGCTGTTTTATAAATTTCCTCGAGCGCCTCTTCCAGCGACCGCCGCCCGCCCGCCACGCGGTAGAGCGTCGACAGCGCCGTCGACTTGAAATGCGGGTCCTTGATGTGGCGGAGTTTTCCGAATTCCTCGTTCGACAAAATGGGACTCTTCAAACGGATCTGCCGGCAGCTCTCCGGTTTGGGCTCCAGGAGATTCCCCTCCGGGCCCACCGTCGTTTCCGTGGACGTGACGATCTCCTCGCGGATGCAGTCGATCGGCGGGTTCGTGACCTGCGCGAAAAGTTGTTTGAAATAATTGTATAAAAGCTGCGGACGGTTTGACAAGACCGCCAGCGGCGTGTCCGTGCCCATCGAGCCCACCGCCTCGACGCCATGCTGGCCCATCGGCGCCATCAGTATCCTTAGATCCTCTTAGGTGTAGCCGAAGGCCTGCTGCCTCAGAATAACCGTTTGATGGTCAGGTTCGTGAGCGTGCGGCGCCTCGGGCAGGCTCTCGAGCGGGATCAGGTGCTTTTTGAGCCAGTCGCGGTAAGGATGTTCGCCCGCGATCTTGCGTTTCAGTTCCTCATCGGCGACGATGCGCCCCTCTTCCGTGTCGACAAGGAACATTCTTCCCGGTTGCAAACGCCCTTTTTCGAGAATATCCTCCGGCGCGACGTCCAAAACGCCGACCTCGGACGCCATGATGACAAGCCCGTCCTTCGTCACGTAATAGCGTGAGGGCCGGAGGCCGTTCCGGTCGAGCACCGCGCCGATCCGGACGCCGTCCGTGAACGCGATCGAGGCCGGGCCATCCCACGGCTCCATCAGACAGCTGTGGTATTCGTAAAAAGCCTTTTTCTCGTCGCTCATGCTCTCGTGGTTCGACCAGGGCTCGGGGATCATCATCATGACCGCGTGCGGGAGCGACCGGCCCGAAAGGACCAGAAATTCAAGACAGTTATCGAACATCGCCGAGTCCGAGCCGTCATCGCAGATCACCGGAAGCAGTTTCTTGATGTCTTTCCCGAAAAGCCCCGACTCGCAGATCGTCTGCCGGGCATGCATCCAATTGACATTCCCACGGAGCGTATTGATCTCGCCGTTGTGCGCGACGTAGCGGTAAGGATGGGCGCGCTCCCAGCTCGGGAACGTGTTCGTGGAAAAACGCGAATGGACGAGCGCCAAGGCGCTTTCCACCGAAGGGTCCAAAAGGTCGGGATAAAAGGATTCCACCTGATCGGAATTGAGCATCCCTTTGTAAATGATCGTCTTGCAGGAAAGACTCGCGACGTAGAACGAGCTGCCCCCCTTGACGCCCGAGTAGCGGATCGCGTTCTCGGCCAGGCGCCGAATGATGTAAAGTTTGCGCTCAAACGCCATGTCGTCCTTGATGGCGGCGTTCCTTCCGATGAAAACCTGCCGCACGAAGGGCTCAGACGCCTGCGCCGTCGGGCCCAGACGTTTGTTATCGGTGGGGACCGTTCTCCAGCCGAGGAAGGCCTGCCCCTCGTCTTTCACGATCTTCTCGAAGAGCTTCTCGCAGGCTTTTCTCTCATCGGCGTTCTGCGAGTGATACACCATCCCGACACCGTACTGTTTGGGCTCGGGGAGCGTGAAGCCCGCGGCGGAACAGACTTTTTTGAGGAAATTGTGGGGTACTTGCAGGAGGATCCCCGCGCCATCGCCGGTATTGGCTTCGCAGCCGCAGGCGCCGCGGTGAATGAGATTCACAAGGGCCGTTATCGCCTGGCGTACGATCTTGTGCGACTTGCGGCCCCTCATGTCGACGACAAACCCCACCCCGCAGCTGTCTTTTTCGAAAGCCGGATCGTAGAGCCCTTGTTTTTCAGGCAAACCTGTACGAGTCATTGGTTCTCCAATCGACCTAACTCTTGTGTTTCTTTAGAGATGTAACTTTTTAGTATACCAAGTGTCTGGCGGGGACTTCAAAGGAAAAAAGGGGTCAGACTTTGAGGACGATCTTGCCGAAATTCTGGCGGCCTTCCATGCGGCGGTGGGCGTCAGCCGCTTCCTTGAGCGGAAAGACCTGATCGAGGGTAGGTTTCACAAGCCCCTTTTCGGCAAGCTCGAGCACTTTCAGGAGTTCGGCGAGGCTTCCCATATAAGCTCCCAGGATCGTGAGCTGTTTGGAGTAAATATAGCGGAGGTCTATTTCGACTTTGGAGCCGGAGGTCGCCCCGCAGGTGACGAGGCGCCCTCCCCGGCACAGGCATTTAAGATCGTTCTGCCAGGTCTCCGTCCCGATGTGGTCAAAAACAACATGCACGCCTTTGCCGTCCGTGAGCTTTTTGATCTCCTCGGAAAAATCCTTAGTCTTATAAAGAATGACCTCATCGGCGCCGAGTTTTTTGGCGTGCGAGACTTTTTTATAATCGCCTACCGTCGTATAGACCGTCGCGCCGAGGGATTTGGCGATCTGGATCGCGTAGCTTCCCACGCCGGATCCGGCCGCGTGAACGAGCACCGTTTCGCCCGCCTTGAGCCGCGCCCGCTCCGTCAGCATATGATAGGCCGTCAGCGCCGCCAGAGGCACAGCGGCCCATTCTTCGAAGGAATATTTCTCGGACACCGGAATGACAAAGCGCTCGTGGACCGCGACTTTTTCGGCATAGCCCCCCTGGGTCTGAAGGCCTAAGATCTGATACTCCGGAGAAAAGCTGTCACGGGCTTCGAGCGCCTCGGGGGCGTGGTGCGAAACCTGGCCGGGAGCGACAACGACGCGCGTGCCCCTTTTTAAATGCTTCACCGCCCTGCCGGTTTCAAGGATCACGCCGGCGACGTCCGAGCCGGGGATATGCGGCATCGGGATGGAAATGCCGGGAAGGCCCTGCCTCACCCAAATGTCCAAATGATTCAGCGCGCAGGCTTTGATGCCGATGAGAACTTCACTCGCGTCCAAAACGGGATCCTTGAAGGTGCCGTACTCGAGCACCTCAGGCCCGCCGTGTTTCTCAAAGAAAACGGCTTTCATCAATGGTAATTTTTGAGGAGCTGAACGAGAAGACGGACACCCACGCCGGTGGCGCCGATCGGCGAAAGGGGCTTGGCGCCTCCTTCATTCCACGCCGTGCCCGCGATGTCGAGGTGCGCCCAAGAGGACGTGTGACCGGCGAATTCCTTGAGGAACATGCCCGCCGTGATCGTTCCGGCGTATTTTTTTGAGATATTTTGGATGTCCGCGTAGGACGCCTTGATGAGATCCGCGTACTCGTCCCATAGCGGAAGCTCCCAGCAACGTTCTCCGGACTGCTCCCCCGCTTCCTTGATGCGGCTGACGAGGTCCGGATCAGTTCCCATGAGGCCGATCGCCAGACTCCCAAACGTCGCAGCGCAGGCGCCGGTCAACGTCGCCAAATCCACGAGCGCTCTGGGTTTAAAACGCGCCGCGTAGGCAAGCGCGTCGGCGAGGATGAGACGCCCCTCGGCGTCCGTATTCAAAACTTCCACCGTTTTTCCATTGAGGCACCGGATGATGTCGCCCGGCCTCTGCGCCTTCGAGCCCGGCATGTTCTCGACCAAAGGCGTGATGCCGATCACTTTGATGGGAAGCTTCAAATTCGCGATGACTTTCATCACGCCCATCACGGCGGCGGCGCCGCACATGTCGAATTTCATTTTATCCATGTCATTGGCTGGCTTAATGGAGATACCGCCCGTGTCGAACGTGACGCCTTTGCCGACAAGCACAATGGGGCGGGAGGAACTTTTTACCTTATTTTCTAAAATGACGAACTGCGGCGGGTGGCTCGATCCCTGCGAAACTCCGAGCACCCCTCCCATCTTGAGGCGCGTGATCTCGCTTTTGCCAAGCACTCTGCATTTCAGGTTGTTCCGCGCGGCCATTTCCTTCGCGGCCTTCGCCAGCCGCACCGGCGTCATCACGTTTGCGGGCTCGTTGGCGATATCGCGGACGAAACGGACGCCTTCCGCGACCGCTTCGGCCTCCGTGATCGCGCGTCGGACCGCCGCCGCTTTTCCGGAGCTGCCCGTGATAAGATCCAGCGCTTCGACGGCGCGGTTTAGATTGGGTTTGGATTTGTACTTTTGGAACGTGTAATCAGAGAGCCTGGCCCCCTCGATCACCGCTCCCGCGATCTCTTCGAGCGGGAATTTTTCCCGGAAGCTGTCGAGATCAAGGCGCAGATGCTTGTACTGGAAACTTTTCCCCTGCCCGAGGAACCGCGCGGTCGCGCGGCGGGCTTTTTCGAGCGTGAACTTATCTTTTTTTCCGAGCCCGATCAGAAAAACCGCCCCCGCTCCTTTAACGAGCGGCGCGGGAATGAAAAAGGTCTCGCCGTCTTTGCCTGAAAATTTCTTGTTCGCGAGGACCTTCTTGAAACGGGAGTCGGCCCCCTCGAAAGAACCGATCGCTAAAAGATCCGCCGCCTTGGGAGTGCCTGTCGAAACGCTGAAACTGATCTTCATGGTTTTTTTCCTTCCGTGCGGTGATTATAATACAAACTGACGGGAAATGAAAATGCCTTTTTAGGGGCGGATCGGCTCGTCGGCCAAAAGCGGCGTCATTTCGCCCGCCTCTTTATAGCCGAGCTTCTTCAGAAAATCCTGGATCACCTCTTCCTCGAGCTCCGTGCACTTCTCCTGGCTTAAGTCCGAGCAGGCGATCTGCCCGCCGGCGATCATTTCATGCCCGCCCGCCGTGCCGCGCTTGCCGACGAGACGCCGCAAGAATTTTCCCGCCTGCCCTTTTTTGTTCGTTGTCCGGATCGAGACGACGATCTTTTCCTTGTAGCGCCCCAGGCACATCGACCAGCTGACCCGCTCGCAGCGGAGCATGAAGTCGGCGATGAAGGCCACAAAATCCGGGTTCTCGATCTCCCCGAGAGAGGTCGTGATCGCGTTCTTGTAGACAAAGCTGTGGTGCAGCGCGCGGTTGAGCGTGATGAAGAAGTCGCGCGAGAGGCGCGGATGCTCGATATTGGCCAGGATCTTTTTGTTGCTCCTGGGGAAAAGAGCCAAGTACGCCTGAATGTCGTGTTCACGCGCCTCCCGCCCCAGATCCTGCGTTTCCGAGCTGATGCCGTAGGAAAGCGCCGTCGCGATCTTGGCCGGAATTTCAAGGCCGCTCTCCAAAAGATATTCAGTCAGGATCGTCGCGGTCGCCCCGTAGTCGGTCCGGATGTCCAAAAAGCCGGCCTTCGTGGTTTTTCGCAGAGGATGGTGATCGATGATGAGGAGGGGCTTGCGCTTCCGGGGAAAAGAGCTGTTCCCCGTCCCCGGCTGCATGTCGACGAGCGCGAATTCCGTCCCCGGCTTGAAATCAGAATCGGAAAGCGGCGACACGCGAAGTCCGAGAAGCCGGATCATCGCGCGGTTCTCGGCGCGGCCGACGACGCCGCCGTATTTCACGGCCGCGGGCACCTTGAACTTATTTTTTACGATATAAGCGAGCGTGACGGCGCTCGAAACGGAATCGGGGTCGGGGTTGTCGTGCGTCAGGACGATCAGACGCTTGGCGCCCTTGAGCAATTCCTCGATCTTTAGATAGTTACGCTGGATCTCCTCTGTATTGGTGATCATTCACTCAATACCGCGGGCAGGCGGGATCCACTTCCTGGGACCACGCGTCAATTCCGCCCTTGAGGTTCCAGATCTTTTTGAAGCCCATTTTCTGCAAAAGCGCGACCGCCTTGGCGCTCCGGCCGCCGAAATGGCAGTGCACGACGATCTCGTCAGCCGTGTCGAGCTCATTGGCATGCTCGGTGACGGTCGAAAGCGGAACGAGCTTCGCGCCCGGGATTTTGCAGATCGCGAACTCAGAAGGCTCGCGAACGTCAATGAGAACGAATTTCTTCTTCTGGTCGAACCGCGCCTTGAGATCCTTCACGGTGATCTCGGGGATCATTCCGTCAAATTCCACTTTTGCCTCCCCGCCGCGCGTTAACCCGCAAAAAGCCTCATAGTCAATGAGCTCCTTGATCGTCGGAGCGTCACCGCAGACCGGGCACTTTGGGTTCCTACGGAATTTCACTTCGCGAAAGTCCATCTTGAGGGCGTCGTAAAGAAGCAGACGCCCGATGAGTAGCTCCCCTTTCCCCAGGATAAGCTTCACCACTTCGGTGGCCTGCACAACGCCGATCACGCCGGGAAGGATCCCAAGCACTCCCCCTTCCGCGCAGCTCGGCACCATTCCCGGAGGAGGAGGCTCGGCAAAAAGGCAGCGGTAGCAGGGGCCTTTCCCCGGATAAAAAACCGTCGATTGGCCCTCAAACCGGAAAATACTTCCATACACAAAAGGCTTCTTCGTGAATACACAGGCGTCATTGACCAGATACCGCGT
>CAZBAY010000084.1:0-1671 GCA_964489945.1 uncultured Planctomycetia bacterium | reverse complement strand
TAGATCTCGGTGCGGTTGCAAGTCGACAGAAGAACCCTTTCATCAAAAATGTTCCTGTCCCGGAGCGTTTTTAAAAAATCCGGCGCTTTGTGCGCGGGGACGCTGAGCCGCTCACGAAGCTCAAGCGGCGCCGTTTTGTGGTTAAGCCCGAGGACCAGGATCTCCGACATTTAGAAGCCCCTGTGAAATTCGGTGGGCGCGTAGGTCGAGCTCATCAGCGTCACAAAAAGGAGCGCGAACACCAGGAGCGTGCCGACCGCGATCTTTTGGCCGCGCCTCAGCGCGCTCAGGCGGAAAGCGAGGATCACCCAGTAAAGAAGGCAGGTCAAAAAAGAGAGGGCCACCTTGGGGTCCCGGAGCACGCTGCCCACTTCGCGCATCTCGGTGGCCCAGGCCAGACCGCTCAAGATCCCCAGAGAAAAGAGGACAACGCCCCAGGCGAGCGCGGTGAAGTGAAGCCTGTCGAGCGTGCTGAGCGAAGGCAGTTTCAGAAAAACCCTTCCGAGCTGTTTGGATTTAAGCTGTCTTGATTGAAGAAGGTACATGACGGCGCCGGCCACCGCGAGAATGAATCCCGCGAAACCCGCCGCGATGAGGCCCGTGTGCGCCCAGAGCCACGCCGGGCTGGCGGTCACGTCAGCCCCTTCCCCGCGGTGGGACAGCGCGACGGCCAACACCGAGAAAAGAAGCGCCATCGGCAGTGAAAAAAGCATCAGAAAGCGTGTTTTGAATTTCCATTCCATTCCGAACGACACCAGGACAATGAGGAACGCGCCCACGACAGCGTATTCAGGCAGGTTGACGATGACGATCCGTTTTTCTTCCCAAAAAAGCGCGGCGATAAAAACAAAATGCAGGAGAAGGCTTCCGAACGATATCTTCCGCGCCCAGGACAGCGAGGCGTCCTGCCGGGTCTCAAAATTGATGAAATAAAGGACGAGGCTGAGGAAATATCCGGCGATCGCGAAAAGAAAAATAACGGGATGGGCCGGCATCAGACCCTCCAGGCATCGAGATTGCTCTCATCGATCGCGGAAGACACGAGCGTTTCCGTGGCATCTCCGAACTGGTGCTCGACGGTGACAGCCGCTTGGGACCGGGCGTCCGAGTACCAGACCGCGATCGAGGCGAGGTTCTTGATCTCTTCAGGTGTAGGCGCGCCCGAAACCTCGGCGATGACAAGCGCCGACGGAGCTTCGTAAATACGAAAAACATGGCGGCTCTTTTCATACGTTTTCAAAAAATTATTCTCCCGCTCGTTGCGGCCGACGATCACTTTCGTGCCCCCCGGCAGACGGAAGTGCCTGCCAACCTTGAGGAGCAGCACATCCTCATGAGTGAGGTTTTCTTTCCCCTTGTGATCGAACACGTCCTGAAGCTTCGCGGCATACTGCGGATCGGTGAGATAGCAGCATCCGCCCGCCGGCTGAGGGTAATCCTCAAGGTTTTTTTCTTTTGCCAGGGCCATTTGGGGCTTCCGGGAGCGCCCTGAAAACGCTAAAAGCTTCGATCGGTCCACCCAGCCCTTGATCTCTGGGATCGTGGGGTCGAGCAGTGCCGCGGATAGGGGCCTCAAGACCAGGCCCGAGAGCCCGCTGTCGGCCTCGATCGTCTTCAGCGCTTGGCGGTGCTGGGACATCGGACGCTGGCCAAGAACTTCGCCGGTAAAAA
>CAZBAY010000083.1:0-3099 GCA_964489945.1 uncultured Planctomycetia bacterium | reverse complement strand
AGGATTGCCGAAATGACCCGACAAATACGGGATCATCGCCTGCGACACCGCCGGATCCATCGGACTCGTTGCGTTATAATCTAAATAGGCTTCCATAAATTCTTTTTGTCCCTCACGGCCCCTCGGGTATTCTTTTCGGGGGGCCTGCGCTAGATTTGCAGGGGATCAGCAGCGTTGTGTGGATATGCACGCGATCCGTTCTCTCGCAGGCGCCTTCGGCGCCCAACGGGCCTCAGGACCTAAGTGAAGACGCTCCGGCCTGTCCCCGAAAAGAACGACCCTCGGGACCTGCAGATTTCACAAGACGCTACTTCTTCCCCTTGACTCCCTCTTTATCGACTTCGATCCTTTGGAAAAGTGGGGCGCCCTTTGACACCAAAAACTCACACGGCTTAAAATAATCCCAAGCACAGGAAGTCAATCCCACCTCTGGAATCTTATTCGCAAAACCCAACTGGGCCCAAATTTCGCTGGCTGCACTTGGCATAAATGGCCAAACAGTAATGGCCAGAGCCTTGAGCGTCTGTAACAAACTGACGATTACATACTTCAGTTCTTTTGTTTTACCTTGCTTGGAAAGAGTCCACGGCGCGCACTCCTCGATATACTTATTGGCCATATTAATCACTAGCCATATTTCGTGTAATGCTTCATCGAAAGCGAGACTATTTAATAGCTCTGTTAGCCGCCCTGGAAGCTTATTGACCGAAGAGTTTAACTCAAAAGATCCGTAAGAAACCGGTTCACGACCCCCTCCTTCCAGGTTGATAAACACAGCTTCCTGGGTAACCTTGCCTTCATAATACTTTTCGCACATTGTCAAAGTACGGTGCAATAAATTCCCAAGATCATTGGCTAGATCCGTATTAAACCGGGCGACTAACGCTTCCTCTGAAAAAGTACCATCATTGCCAAATGGGGTCTCACTTAATAGAAAGTAGCGGTACGCATCCACTCCAAATGGACCACATATCTTAACCACCTCCACAGGGTCGATCACATTGCCGCGGGACTTTGACATCTTCTCGCCCCCCTGCACCCACCAGCCGTGCGCGAAGATCAACTTCGGAAGTTCGAGGCCCAGCGCATGCAAAAGGATAGGCCAATAGATCGCGTGGTGCCGCAAAATATCTTTTCCGATAATGTGAACGTCCGCAGGCCACCACTCCTTGAACAAGTCCTTTTTTTTCTCGTCTCCATAGCCGGGAGCAGTGATGTAGTTGATCAGCGCGTCGAACCACACGTAAGTGACATGGTCCTTGCTCAAAGGCGATTCGATCCCCCAAGCCAGACGGTTTTTAGGACGCGAGATGCAAAGATCGGCGAGCTTATTGTTACGGAGAAACCCCAGCACTTCGTTCCGCCGCGTTTCGGGAAGAACGGTCATTTTGGCTTTCGGGTCCTTCCCCTCGATCACGCCGATGAGCCAGTCCTGGTATTTAGAAAGTTTGAAGAAATAATTGGTCTCCTCGAGTTTGTCGACAGGCCTTTTGCAATCCGGGCAGACGATCGCTTCGCCTTTTGCCTCCTGCCCGCGCACGGCCTCCTCGGTGAGAAAAGTCTCGCACGGCGTGCAGTAGTACCCTGAATAAGCGGCCGTGTAGAGCTCGCCCTTCTTCTCCAGTTCGGCCCACACGTGCCGGACGGCCTCGCGATGCCGGGGCTCCGTCGTGCGGATGAAATCGTCATAATCGATGTTAAGCGTCTTCCACAGGTCCCGGAACGTGCCCGATATTTGGTCCGTAAAGGGCTGCGGCTCCATGCCGGCCGCTTCGGCCGCGCGCGAGATCTTCTGGCCGTGCTCGTCGGTACCCGTCAAAAAATAAACCTGCTTTCCGGTCAGACGCATAAAACGCGCGAGCGCGTCCGACGCGATCTCCGTGTAGGAGTGGCCGATATGCGGCCTGGAGTTCACGTAATAAAGCGGCGTGGTGAGAAAATATTTACCGGACATAGGATTTTTTCGCTAACGACTCCCACAGGACACCCGTCGCCAGGCGCACATTGACGTTGTTGAGGATTTTTTCGCGGAACTCAGCGGTCCGTTCGATGGCCTCCTCAAGTTCCTCCGCCTCCAGCCGCCCGGCGAGCGCTCTTTTCGCGGGAAGATCATCCGCGCGGCTCAAGATGTCATTGACCCCGATCTTAAGAACGAGCGCGTCGCGCAACGTGTCGATCAGATCGTCCAAGATCCGCGCGACAAGCTGCCGGTCCGTTTTGGAAAGATCGGGGGCCGCCGCGCCGCCGCCGCCCGTTCCGATGACATTCAACGCATAGCTCACGACCTCATTCCGCAGTTGAGCCTCTTCTTCCTCCCATTCGTCCTTGGTTTCGGCGGGGCGGAAATTCAACGTCTGGGCGCGCGAACGGATCGTTTCTAGAAGAAGATCCGGATGGGCCGTGATCAAAATAAAAAAGGACCGTCCCTGCGGCTCTTCCAAAGTTTTGAGAAGCGCATTTTGCGCGATGTCATTCATGCACTCAGCCTGGTCTATTACAAAAACTTTGCAAGCGGCTTGAAAGGGTTTTAGATTTGCTTTCCCGATAAGATCCCGGATCGCTTCGATCTTGATCGTGGCGGAATCGCCCTCGGGCTCGAAGATCATGAGGTCCGGATGAGAGCGCTTATCAACTTGCCTGCAGTGAAGACAGGCGCCGCAGGCATTGAGATCTTTGGGATCCGCGCAAAAAAGCGTTTTGGTGAGTTCGAGCGCCATTTCCATCTGCCCCGAGCCTGCCGGTCCGAGGAATAAAAACCCGTGGGGGAGCCGGTTCTTTTCCAGGGCCCCCTTCAGAACGGAGACAATATGAGATTGTCGCGAGAGTTCAGCCCAGGACACGGCGGACCACCTTTTTTATCTTTTCATGTACGGCCTGAATGGGATCGTTTTCTCTGACTTTCACGATGCGGAATCGTTTTGGCTCGGCCTTCGCGATCGCGGTGTAGCCCCGGCGGACTTTTTTATGATACGCGAGTTTTTTTCGCTCCATCCGGTCGGCCGCCTTGTGACTTTTGGCGCGCCGTAAGCCCGCTTCAAGCGGCAAATCCAGAAAAATGGAAAGACGCGGCCGGATGCCCTGCGTTGCCGCATCGCCGAG
>CAZBAY010000082.1:0-6495 GCA_964489945.1 uncultured Planctomycetia bacterium | reverse complement strand
GTCTTCATCGACGAGCTCGACGCGCTCGGCAAGACGCGCGGCAGCTCGCCGATCAGCAACGACGAGCGCGAGCAGACGCTGAACGCGCTCCTCGTCGAAATGGACGGCTTCAATACGAGCGAAGCGGTGATCCTTGTCGCGGCGACGAACCGTCCGGACGTCCTGGACCCCGCGCTTCTGCGGCCCGGCCGCTTCGATCGGCAGGTCGTGATCGACCGGCCCGACTTGAACGGCCGCGAAGCGATCTTAAAAGTTCATACCAAAAATATTAAACTCGGCCCGAACGTTGATCTCAAGTCGATCGCGCGCCAGACTCCCGGATTTTCGGGGGCGGACCTGGCGAATCTCGCCAATGAAGGGGCGCTCTTGGCCGCCCGCAACGGCAAAGACGCCGTGGAGACGGTGGAGCTTCAGGCATCCATTGAGCGCGTGATGGCCGGCCCCGAACGGAAAAGCCGCATCATTTCCGAAAAAGAAAAGAATATTGTCGCGTACCACGAATCTGGGCACACGCTCCTGGCGCTTCTTATTCCAGGGGCGGAACCGCTTCACAAAGTTTCCATCATTCCGCGCGGGACAGCCGCGCTCGGGTACACGATGCGCGTTCCGACGGAGGACAGGTACCTCACCTCCAAGACCGACCTCAACGGCAGGATCGTCGGGATCTTGGGCGGCCGGGCGGCCGAGGAGATCATCTTCAACGAAGTGACGACGGGCGCGCATGACGATCTTTCCAGGGCGACGGAGCTGGCGCGCCACATGGTCTGTGAGCTCGGCATGAGCGACAGGCTCGGCAACGTGACGCTGGGACAGCGGAACCATCAGGTTTTTCTCGGCCGGGACATCGGCGAGGAACGCAATTACAGCGAAGAGACGGCCCGCACGATCGACGCGGAGATCAAACGGATCATCGACGAAGGCTACGCCCGCGCGAAGGATGAGCTCACCCGGCACTTGGACAAGTTGAAACTATTGGCGGCGAAGTTACTTGAAAAAGAAGTGCTGGACGCGGACGAAGTCAGGGCCATTGTCGGAATTCCACAGACCGCCGTTTAACTGCGACCTGGGCGGCCGGCAGATCTGCCTGGGACGCGAGACGAAGATCATGGGGGTCCTCAATGTGACCCCCGATTCTTTTTCAGACGGGGGGTCATTTCTCGACCCCGGCCGCGCGGCGGAGCAGGCGTTGAGGTTTGAGAGGGAAGGGGCTCATTTTGTGGACGTGGGCGGCGAGTCCTCGCGGCCCGGTGCCCGGCCCGTTTCCGCCAAAGAAGAGATCCGGCGGATCCGGCCCGTCCTGAAGCGTCTTTCCCAAAAGATCAAAATACCCGTTTCGGTCGATACTTATAAAGAGGACGTGGCGCGTGCGGCGCTTGATGAAGGAGCGGTGCTGGTCAACGATATCCGTGCGCTCCGGGCCAACCGCAAGCTCGCGAAACTGATCGCCCGCTACCACGCAGGCGTCGTGCTGATGCATATGCGGGGGACGCCGCGGACGATGCAAAAGCGTCCCGCTTACAAAAATTTATTGAAAGAAATACGGGATCACCTGAAAAAAGCCGTGAACTTCGCGCTTGAGGCGGGGATCCCAAGGAACCGGATCATTATCGATCCCGGGTTCGGTTTCGGAAAGACGACCGGGCAGAATCTCGAGATCCTGAGCGGTTTGCAA
This sequence comes from uncultured Planctomycetia bacterium, assembly GCA_964489945.1. Classification (GTDB taxonomy): domain Bacteria; phylum Omnitrophota; class Gorgyraeia; order 2-02-FULL-51-18; family 2-02-FULL-51-18; genus CAZBAY01. Next base: position 4,823 of record CAZBAY010000082.1, on the reverse strand, counting down.
AGTTTCGCTCAACTTAAACTCCCGGTCTTGGCGGGGCTTTCGAGAAAGTCCTTTATCGGAAATATCCTGGGCGTGCCGGTGGGGGAAAGGCTGTACGGGTCCCTCGGAGCGGCCGCGGTGGCCATCCGGCAAGGGGCGCATATTTTGAGGGTGCATGACGTGAAGGCGCACCGGGACCTGGCCGCGCTGGTGGACCGGACGCTGGCGGGGGATCAAACGGGATCCCGGGAGAAATAAGGGGGCAGATTTGGCGGAGATCGCTCAGCAGGTAACGCTTTACTGGAAGCCCGCCTTTGAGATAGCCGTCTTCTGGTCCGCCTACTACCTTCTCTTTTCTTATATCAAGGACAGCGGGATGGTCCAGGCTCTCAAGGGCCTGGTGTTGCTGATCCTTTTCTTTTTCATCGCAGAAATATTTCAGTTCAAGACCATCGGCTGGATCCTCTCCCACGTATTCCAGATCTCCATTATCGGGTTCCTCATCATTTTCCAGACAGAGCTTCGTCGGGGACTCACGCGGATCGGCCAAAGCCCGCTCTTCAAGCTCTTTCTGAAAGAGGAAAAGCTCGTCAATGAGATCGTTCAGGCCTCCGTTTCGATGTCGAAGAGCCGGGTCGGGGCGCTGATCGCCATTGAGCGGGAGGTTTCGCTCAAGCCTTTCGCCGAAACGGGCATCGCGCTGGACGGCGTGCTGACGTCAGAGCTTCTCGTCACGACGTTCATGCCGGCGACGCCGTTCCACGACGGCGGTATTATTATTCAGGGAGGGCGGGTGCTCGCCGTCAGCTGTCTTTTCCCGTTGTCCGAAAGCCAGAAGATCTCAAAAACGCTCGGCACGCGCCACCGGGCGGGCCTGGGTCTCAGCGAGGAGACCGACGCTCTCGTGATCGTGATTTCCGAGGAGACGGGGATCATCAGTTTGATGAGCCAGGGGAAGGTCACGCGGGACGTGGATGAAGACAAGCTCCGCTCACTGCTGATGGAGCTCTACCAGCCTGCGCCGCGTCCCAAGCGTCGAAAGTTCCTCTTTCGGAGGAGCGACTCATGAATTTTTTTAGAAGCAACTTTATTTTAAAGATCGCGGCCCTTTTGTGCGCCATCGCGACGTATTTTTACGTGCACTACGAGATCTCCAAAAGCGAGAAAAAAGCGCAGGACCCTTCCTATAAATTGATCAAGCTGACCGCCAAGCGCCTTCCCGTCAAGGCGCGTCTGGCGACGGCACCGCCCGAGGGCCACCGGATCGCGATGGACCAGATCACAACCAGCCCCTCACACATCATCGTGATCGGACCTGAAGCCCTGCTAGAAGAGACCGATACCGCCGAAACGGCGCTTGTCGATGTCAGTGAGAACACCAAGACCGTCACAAAAAAGATCCCGCTTGAGAGCGTGGCCGGCATTCACCTGGCGGGCGAGCCCTATCAGGTCGAAGTGACCGTCCCGATCGAAAAGGCCGAGGCACCGCAGGCTCCGTAATGCTCAAGCTCGGAGTAAATGTGGACCATGTGGCGACGCTCCGCCAGGCGCGGGGAGGCAAAGACCCCGATCCCGTCGAGGCGGCGAGGGTCTGCGAGAAGGCCGGCGCGCATTCCATTGTCATGCATTTGAGAGAGGATAGGCGCCACATCCAGGACGCCGATCTCTTCCGCGCCAAGCGCTTGCTCTCCATCAAATTGAACCTCGAAATGTCCATCGCGCCCTCGATCGTGAAGATCGCCGCCCGCCTCCGTCCCAGTCAGGCGACGCTTGTTCCCGAAAAAAGAGCTGAACGGACGACGGAGGGCGGACTCGACCTTTTCAAAAAAAAGGCGCAGTTGCGGCGCGGGATCGAAACGCTGAAGGAAAAAAAAATATTGGTGAGTCTTTTTATCGATCCCGATCTCAGGCAGTTGGAAGAAGCGGCGCGGATCGGGGTTGACGCGGTGGAGTTCCACACAGGCGATTATGCCAATTGCGTGTCTCTTGAGCGCGCCGAGAAAGAATGGCGTCGCTTGAAGCGGGTCGTCGACGCCGCTCGGGCGATGCGGATCACCGCGCATGCGGGGCATGGGCTCGATTACCGGAACGTGAAACGGATCGTTAAAATTAAAGGGCTCGAGGAATTGAACATCGGCTATTCCATTGTTACAAGGGCTGTGTGGGTGGGTCTCGAGGGCGCCGTGCGGGAAATGCGGGGGCTTCTGCGATGAGTTCCAGGAACGCGATCGGCATCGACATCGTCGAGATCAAGCGCCTCGAGAAGGTGAGCAAAAAATGGGGGAAGAGCTTCCTTAAAAAAGTTTACACGGAGCGCGAGCTTGCCTACTCGAAGTCGAAACGTTTCCCTTACCAGCACCTGGCCGCGCGCTTTGCCGCGAAAGAAGCTATCTTTAAAGCGCTGGGCGAAGTGGAAAGAAATTTTGTCGGCTGGAAGAACGTTGAGATCCTGAACGACAATTACGGCAAGCCCGTCGTGCACTGGCACGGCGCCGCCGAGCGCTCCCGGAAGAAGCGAGGTCTCAAGGGCGCGGTCGTCAGCCTTTCCCATACGGAGAATTACGCGGTGGCGAGCGCGATGCTTCTTTTTAATCACCGGAAGGGTTGATCCGATGGGCCTCTTCCTCCTTCCGCGACAATTCCCCCTTTTACCGAGAAAAAAGAAGACGGAAAAGAGCGATTACGGCCACGTTTTTGTATTGGCCGGCTCCAAAGGCCTTTCCGGGGCCGCCAAGCTGGCCAGCCGCGCGGCATTGGTCTCCGGCGCGGGACTCGTGACACTGGGCGTGCCCGCGAGCCTCCAAAGCCTCATGGAGCGGTCGCTCACCGAAGTTATGCCGATGGCGCTGCCGGAAACCAAGGCAGGGGCGCTTTCGCTTTCCGCCCTTGGAAAGATCCGGGCATTCATTAAGAAAAGAAGAATAAACGTTTTGGCCGTCGGCCCCGGCCTTTCCCAAAACACGGGAACGACTCAGCTTGTCCGAAAGATCGTGCGGGGAGCTTCCATTCCGGTGGTACTCGACGCGGACGGCCTGAACAGCTTCAAAGGCAAGACGGGGCTTCTCCGGACGCGCAACGCCGCGCCGCTGGTGCTGACGCCGCACAAGAGGGAGTTTGAGCGGCTTTTCGCGAAAAAATGGCCCACGGCCGGATCTGAGCGGATCAAACTTGCAAAAAAACTAGCCAGGTTCTATCATGTGGTCCTCGTCCTGAAGGGCGACCGGACGCTGGTCGTCGAAGGGGAGAAGGTTTACGTGAACGACACCGGAAATCCAGGAATGGCGAAGGGCGGAACGGGTGATGTGCTGACAGGCATCATCGCTTCTTTTATCGCGCAGGGGCTCGATCCTTTCAGGGCCTGTGCCTGGGCGGTTTACATTCATGGCAGGGCGGGTGATGTCGCCGTTAAAGTGAAGGGCGAGCTGAGCCTTGTGGCCGGCGACCTGATCGACACCTTGCCAAGAGTTTTTAAGTCGCTGGTGTAGCCGATATTAATTTTTGCTGGTGTAGCTCAGCTGGTAGAGCAGCGGTTTTGTAAACCGCAGGTCGTCAGTTCGATCCTGACCGCCAGCTTTTTTTAAAGTTTTAGGGCAGGTACCTAAGTGGCCAACAGGGGCAGACTGTAAATCTGCTGGCTTTGCCTTCGGGGGTTCGAATCCCTCCCTGCCCACCATTTCTTAGTATCGAACTAGTGCTACAAGCGGGGGCGTCGGTTATCGATTCTAGAACCGAAACTAAACCTGACCTTCCCAAACCCAATACAAATGCTTCGTGATGAATAAGGGAATCTAATCATGAGTTTCTTCGTCAAGAAGCAAGCACTCGCCCTGCCATGGATCAAATCTGTTGAAGAGCTGACAGACATTCGTATCATCCGTCTGCAAGGCAGGATTGATTTATTTACGGTGGGACCCTTAGAGCCCTATATTAAACAGATGAGAACGCAAAAGGGGTATGTGTTTAAAGATCTGCTGTCTATCTGCTCATAGGAGTGTTCTTTGCAGTGTTTTTGGGGAGTATCGCCGAAGTTCAAAAAGATAGTACCCGGTGAGCTTGTAAGGTGCAGCCGAATCAAACAAATCTGATAGGAGTTTACAATCTTATGAATCGTTTTGAAAATTACTTAATAAAAACTGCTACAAAGGCGGCGGCATCGATTTTTAGATTTTTCGGCCCTCCCTATGAGTGGTTAATAAATACGTTCCCGTCTTTCAGAAAAATAGGGGTAAAATTTTGGTATAACGCTGTCGCGAAAAATTTCAGACCGGCGGATAGCGCATTTAAATTAATGAATTACGGGTATGCCTCTGAGCATTCCAATAGCTTCCCTCTATTGTTGGACGATTGCGATAAGGAAGAGTTTATTTTTTCCTGGCAGCTTATATATGAGACGGTAAAAGAAGGAAATCTTAGAGGAAAAAAAGTTTTGGTGGTGGGGTGCGGAAGGGGTGGTGACGCCTATTTTATAAAGCGGTACCTGCACGCGAGAAGTGTCGTCGGAATCGACTTTAGTAAGCACGCAATAGATATCTGTCGAAAGAATAAGAGTTATCAGATTGAAGGATTGTCGTTTCAGCCGGGGGACGCTGAAAATCTGTCATTTAAGAGCGGGCAATTTGACGCGGTAGTCAACATTGAGTCTTCGCATTGTTATCCGGACCTCCCCGGTTTTTACAGTGAAGTCTACAGAGTGTTGAAGCCGGGAGGATTGTTCCTTTATACCGATTTTTTTAATCACGAGCAAAATAAAGTGTTAAAAAATTTATTGTTAGGAGGAGGATTTGGGATTCTAAATGAAGTGGATATAACTCAAAATGTTATTTGGGCCGCAGAACAAGGCTATG
>CAZBAY010000081.1:0-3773 GCA_964489945.1 uncultured Planctomycetia bacterium | reverse complement strand
CGCAACCGGAAAAAAGAAGAATACGGCATCCCCGCTCTCCAGGAGCGGATGCGATCCTCCAGCCTTTTTTCCGCCCGCCAGATCTTGGATGACAGCATCGGCGACATCACCCGTTTCATGGGAAAGGCCGACCAGCACGATGACATGACGCTTATCATCGCGAAGCTCTGCTCCTCCGATGGAAAATAAGAACAAGATTCTTCTCATGATCGACGATGCGGCCCTTCGGGAAGATCTGTGCCGCGAGGTCGCGCGGCTGGATTGCGAGATCACGTACCCCGGCCAGGACGTCCTGCAGACGGTATTTGACGATGTTCCGCATCTGGTCATTATCGACGAGGACTTCGGGAAGGGCCGCGGCCGCCTCATCGCGCGGGATATCAAGGAAGACCTGGTCCTGAGACACATTCCGATCGTGCTCCTCGTCAAAAACCAGGGCATGCTCGTCCGTGACAAATATTCCAAGATCGACCTTTATTTTGAGAAGGGACAGGACACCAACGGGCTGCTTTCCTATATAGGGTCTGTCCTTCAGGAGAACGTCAATGAGCTTGACGTCAATCCGCTGACCCATCTTCCGGGCTCGCGGTCGAGCATCCTGTGCATCGAAAAGGCCATCCATTCTCACAAGCCCTGCACCGTTTGCTGTGTCGATATGTCGAACTTTTCCGTCTATAACCACGTGTACGGCGACGCGCGGGGGGACAAAGTGATCGCCCGGCTGGGGGAGATCGCCCATGAGGCGGTGAAAGAGGTCGGGGCTCACGAAGATTTCATAGGCCATCTCGGCGGAGATGATTTTGTCGTAGTGACGGATCCGGATCGCGCGGTGCGCTTGTCGGAGGCGATCATCCGTCATTTTGACGAGGCGATCCCGAATTTTTACGACGAGGCGGACCGCAAGCGCGGTTACGTACTGAGCCGCGAGAACGGAGGCCTCTATGAGCGCTATCCGATGATGAGCATTACCGTCGTCATTGTGCAGACGGAAAACCTTGAGCTGTCGCAGATCGGGCAGTTGGGGGAGATGGCAAGCAAGCTGAAGAAGCCCGCTAAATCCATTCCCGGCAGCTGCTATATCAAATACGAGTCACGGCCTATCGCGGGCGCCGGCACCGAGAGCACTCTGGAACTACGTTTTCCCAAAAATAGGGAGAGCGTCACGGTCACTCAGCCGCAGGAGGGGGTCGACAAGTATTCCGCTTTTTTTAACACGATGCGGTCCGGCAAGAAGATCCAGACTGTCTACCAGCCGCTCGTGGACCTCAAGACCCGGAAGATCTTCGGGTACGAAGCGCTCACGCGCCCCCTGGAGGCCGATTTTCTGGACAATCCGACCGCGCTTTTCAGCGTCGCGCGGGAAACAGGACGCGTGAAGGAGCTTGACCGGTACTGCGTGGAGTGCGCGCTGAAGAACGGGCAATCGCTCGGTGCCGATAAAAAGCTTTTCATCAATTTGAATCACGAGACGCTCATCGATGCGGATATCATGAGGACCCTTTTTGATGAAAAGGGCTCGATCGGGTACGAGAACATCGTCATCGAGGTGACGGAACAGAGCATTTTAAGGTCCTTCGATCATATCCGGGAGGCGCTCAAGGATCTCAAGGCCAAGGGGGTCTCCGTCGCCATCGACGACTTGGGCGGCGGCGCCGTGAGCCTCAGAGACGTCGCGGTGCTCAGGCCCGATTTTATCAAATTCGATAAGTCGCTGATCCGGGACATCGACAAGAGCGTGACGAAACAGCAGATCATTATCTCCATGATCATTTTTGCCAACGGCATCCGCGCGGCGACGACCGCGGAAGGCATCGAGACTAAAAAGGAATACGAAACGACGCTCATGTGCGGGGTAGGGTTCGGCCAGGGCTATTACTTTGCTAAACCGGGCAAGCTGCTTCTGGAATTCCTCATCTAGCCGCAAGAATTAAGATTATATAACTCTTTTAATAACAATTATATAAAGGTTACTGGATCCACAAAATATTTTCTAATCAATTTGTATTTTGCCGGCGCGTCGTGTATAATCCTCGCAAATGGTCACTGCTCAGATGGAAAAAAACGCATCAAAAAAATCCAAGGGCGCGCGCATCTCAAACTACATGGAAGAGCTGGCCGCCGATATCCTGAATGATCTCCTTTCCCAGGATTTCAAGGGCAAGCGCTTTTCCGAGAACGTGAAGCGGGATATCAAGGCGCTGGCGCTGAACCGTTTGTGGCCCATGTATACGACGTCTCCGACGGGAAGGGACTTCCTGAAAAAGGTCGTCGAGGAAGACCGCGTAGAGCAGGACATCGTCAGAGAGCTCCGCGCCGCGATCAGTATCGTCCGCTCGAATCCCCGCTCTTAAATTTCTCTTAAACCGGTTCCCCCGTTTATTCCTACCCTCTCCTGTGTTATGATAATTTGTATTGGAAAAGGATCTCATGCCCGCATTGGAACTCCTGGTTTCCCCTCCCGGGACCGGAAAAACGACTTATTGCATTGACCTTTTCAGACAAGAGATCCTGAAATCGAAGAGCGGCATCGAAAGCCGCTCTTTTTTTGTGCTCCCCAGCCGCGAGCACGCCGAACGCATCCGGAACCTCATCCTCAAGGCCGACACGCCCGGTCTTTTCAACGCCCATATCCTCACGATCAATGACCTGTCGTCCCGTTTCCTTGGTTTCACGGCGGGGAACACCCCGAACGACGCGGTCCGCCGACGCGCGCTCGAGCGGATCTTTGAAGACGAAGCCGCGGAGGGGGGGATCTTCAAATATTTCGGAGGGGTTTCTGCGTTCAAGGGATTCCGCCGCCTTATCCTCGATTCGATCAAAGAATTCAACCAAAGCCTCCTGGATGTCAGCGAGTTCGAGAGGCTTTGCCAACCCCTTCTAAAGGACCCTGTCTTCCGCCTGAAGTTCAGGGATTTTACGCTTCTCTTTAAGCGTTACGAGGCTGAGCTCGAGCGTCTCGGCTTTAGCGAGCCGCAAGCCGGGATCGCCGAGCTATTAAAGGGAAAAGCCGAGCCTTCCCCGGCAGACCTTGTGGTCTTTGACGGTTTTTATCATTTCACACGGGCACAGCGGGAGCTCCTCAGGGCGGTGGCGGGATGGTCGGGGCGCTGTGTCGTAACGCTAACGCTTCCCTCCGACGCGGAAAGGCGGGAGGGCCTTTTCGAGTACCCGGAACGGACGCGGGCGTTCCTCCTGGGCGCGGGGTTCCGGGAAAAGCGGGAACCGTTCCGTGCGAATCACCGGGTCCGTGACAAGGCGCTTTTGCGTCTCGAGGAGAATCTTTTCCTTAAAAAACCTTCTGAAAGGGCGCAGGCTCCTTCCTCGATCGAGATCTTCGAGGCGTCCGATCTCAGGAACGAAGTGGAGCTTGTGGCGCGCGAGATCAAGCGCCTGTATCGCGAGCGGGAGTTTCACTACAGCGATATCTGCGTTATTCTGCGGTCGATCGGGCCCTACGAAAGGGTCATCGAGTCCGTTTTCAGCCAGTTCCGGATCCCGGTCTTCATTCATGAGAGAAAAAAACTTATCGAAAGCGGCCTCGTGCAGACGGTCACGCGCCTTCTCAATCTCACGAGCGAGGATTGGAAGCGCGAGGACCTTTTTTATTTCCTCAGGTCGAGCTACCTGCGGGGGTCGGTCATTGACGAGGAGATCGCGGAGCTGGAGGCTGTCTCGTTCGGGCGCAATGTCCGCCAGGGCAGGCAGGCCTGGATCGAAGCGGTCCAGGAATCCGGCCCGGCCAAGAGCGCTCTCGGGAAGGCCCTTGTCTGGGA
>CAZBAY010000080.1:0-2727 GCA_964489945.1 uncultured Planctomycetia bacterium | reverse complement strand
AAAAAACGGCAATGTCCTCCTCCAGCGCCGTCGGCCCGGCGAGCGCCCACCGCTTGAACTGGAGAACGCACCAGTAGGCCACCAGCGAGAAAATAAAATAATAGAACCAGGCGAACGGGTCGACACGGCTCAACGCCGCCGTGAAACCGGCCGCCGCCAGCATCGTCACAATGACCCCGGCGCGCCAGGAACTCGTATCCCGGCCGCTGATCAAAAGGATCGCCAGAAACCACAGGACGTTAAAAGCTAGGAATTTCCACATACACGGTTCCTTCCGGAATTCTTCGCCTCATAAAGATTCTTGTCCGCCGCCCACATCAGTTCCTCTTTCGTCCGCCCCGTTTTCGGAAAGAACGAAAGCCCCATCGAAGCGGTTACGCGCTTCTCCACACGGCGCACGTAAAACTTGGTCTTCTCGATCTCCGAGCGTATCTTTTCAGCCGCCGCCAGCGCCTCTTTCTTGCCTTTTCCGGGCAGAAGCGCCACAAACTCCTCGCCGCCGTAACGAGCTACGAGATCCGCCGACTCCAGTTTTTTCAATAGCAGCTCCGCCACATTCTTCAGAACGAGGTCACCCGCCGCGTGCCCGAATTCATCGTTGTAACGCTTGAAATGGTCAATGTCGATGAGGATCACGGAGAACGGCTCGTCATTCACGCGCGACCGCTGGATCTCTTCCGAAAGCCGCTCCTGGAAGTACCGGTTAAGATAGAGACCCGTGAGGCCGTCACGGATCGCGAGCTCCTCCATACGTCCTTGCAGAAGGATATTCCTCAGCGTAACGGCTCCGAGGCTTGAAAAAATGTCGAGAAGCCTCAGGTCGTCCGACGAAAAACTTTCCGGCCGAGAGGAACTCGCCCTGACGACGCCCAGGACCTTATTCTCCGTCATCAAGGGGCTGGCGCAGACCGAGCGGAGAGGGACGACGTCCGGAACGGCCTCCTTAGGGAATCGGAAATCGTTTTCCGCGTCCTCTATCATGATCGCCTGGGACTTTTTCATCACCCAGCGGTCGAAGAGACTGCCGCCCTTTTCTCTCACCGCTTCGCCGTCCGCCCTGGACCCAGCGACGAGGGAGAGCTCCTGGCGTGATTCGTTGACGAGATAGAGCGCGCATTCATCCGCTTTCCACAGAGCGTCGCGGACCTCGTTCACGATCTTTTGCGCGGCGTCCCGCAGAACCGTGTGATCCTTCAGCTCAGCCGAAAACCGGTGCAGGTCCAGGAACCGCGCGATCTTGTCTGCGAGCGCTTTTTTCAGAAGGTCCTTTCCGTGCGAAGCCTCCTCGACGAGGTGGATCTCCTCAAGGATCTTCTCGCGGACGATCTTCTGATCGTTCGTCCTTTTCTGAACCCTGTGCAGGTAGGAAACCATGAAAATGAAAAGCGCCGCGTACGCGAAAAGCTGCAGGAAGATCGCGGGCTCCCGCGCGCTAAGTGAGAAATAGAGAGAAACGACCGCGGCCAACAGGCTCAGGACTGCGGCGGCGAAGGGCCCGGACAAAGCCCACGCGAGAGTCAGAATAATATAGGAAATAAAGAACTGAGGCGCGACGAGCTGGTCGGAAAGGTTAAGGCCCAGCCGGACGAGGGAAAGGTACGAGAAAAGCACAGCGGCCCAAAGGATAAAAGCGGCGATCGGAATGAAAAATGGCGGCAGACTTCACCTCCGCGCGGACTATAAGATCGTTTTTTCCGTGTTTTTGTCGAAAAAGTGGGCCTTGTTCATGTCAAAAACAAGGTCGAGGTCCTGGTTCACGCCCGGACGGACATGCCCCGAAACACGCGCGATGAAGGTACTGCCCCCGCAGCGTAGGTAAAGGTACGCCTCCGCTCCCATCGGCTCGACCACCTCGCAGGTCGCCCGCACGGTGTTCTCAGGCGACGCTTCCGACGCGAAAAGCTTGTCGTAAATATCCTCCGAGCGGATCCCGAGCGTGATCTCCTTGTTGAGATAGGGGGTCAGTTTGGGAAGATGCGCGTCGGAGATCCGGGCCTTGAACGGCCCGTTCTGGAAATACAGCTTCTCATTGATGCGGCTCACCGTGCCTGTCAGGAAATTCATCGGCGGACTGCCGATGAAACTGGCGACGAATTTATTGATCGGGCGGTCGTACAGTGTGATCGGGTCGGCCACCTGCTGAATGACACCGTCCTTCACGACGACAATGCGGTCCCCCATCGTCAATGCCTCGGTTTGGTCGTGCGTCACATAGACGATCGACGCCTGGAGGCGCTGATGCAGTTTTTTGATCTCTGTCCTCATTTGCACACGCAGCTTCGCGTCGAGATTCGAGAGCGGCTCATCAAAGAGAAAAACAAGGGGCTTGCGGACGATCGCGCGGCCGAGCGCCACCCTCTGCCGCTGGCCGCCGGAAAGCTCTTTGGGCTTGCGCTTCAAGAGCGGCTTGATGCCGAGGATCTCAGCAGCCTCATTCACGCGTGTCTCGATCTCCTGCTTGGGGTATTTCCGGAGTTTCAACGCGAAGGCCATGTTGTCAAACACCGTCATGTGGGGGTAAAGCGCGTAGTTTTGGAAGACCATCGCGATGTCCCTGTCCTTCGGCGGGACGTCGTTCACGAGTTTGTTGCCGATGAATATTTTCCCGCCGGAGACCTCCTCGAGTCCGGCGATCATCCGGAGGATCGTCGTTTTCCCGCAGCCGGAGGGGCCGACCAGCACCATGAATTCACGGCGCTCAATGCCCAATGTGACATCGAAAACGGC
>CAZBAY010000079.1:0-2102 GCA_964489945.1 uncultured Planctomycetia bacterium | reverse complement strand
GTCGGTCGCGGCCGGCGAATCGGCACGGAGATCGGGTGAAGGGATAGAAAAGCAAAAAGAAAAGGTGGAGGCGCTCAAAAAGGAGGCCCTCGAAGAACAGCAGAAAGCCGAGGTCCGCCTTAAAGCGATCGCTCAAGAGATCGCGAAGGTCCGGGAAGAAACCAGGCGCCGCGAAGAGGCCTCGGCCCAGACTCTGAAGCCCCCGTTTGACGACCTGAAGGCCAGGGGAGGCACACCCATTGAAGAAAAAGTCCTGAAGCCCGAGCCTCCCGCTCGGTGGGAATCCCCGGCGCCGGAAAAAACCAAGCCCGCGACCCAACCCAGGGAACTCCCGTCCGCGGCCGGAGAACCCGGCGTGCCGTCCACCGCGGCCCAACGGGCGGCCGAGGTGCCCAATGTCACGAGCGTGGGACCGGGAAAAGTCACTCATGGCAGCGCGGATCTGAGACAGGGAGAGTGGGTGGCTGATCTCGAAGGCCCATTCCGGTATTTGGCCACGGCCGTCCATCGCCGGGTCAATCCCGTGACAGGCGAATACGCTCCTTTACCGCCCGTGTGGCAGCCCTGGTCTCCGCAAGGGCGCGGACGGGCGGAGGGTTCGCTCACCATTCCTCTTAAAGGAAGGGGGACGCTCCTTGTGCCGCTGCCGCCGGGGACCGTGATCGTGAGCGTTCAGACCGAGAAACCGGGCAGGACGGCGACGGTTTATTTTGACCGCGCGAATTTCGCCTGGTACCTCGAGACCAACGATCCGGGACGTGTGAAGCTGGGTATCCGAAAGGCCGCGCCGAACGAGCTTGGCGGCTCGCCTACCGCCGAGATCGACGCGAAGGTCAGGGACACCTGGAGGCAGAGCCTGCCGGTCGTACTGCAGGAGATGCTCAAGGAAGCCAAAAATCTTCCAATGGACGAGCGCCAGTCGCTCAAGAAAAAGATCCTCGCGCTTTTCTACTACAGCACCAACCCTCTCCTGGGGCGTTTGAGCGCTGAGGAACCTGATTTTCTCAAGATGGCTTTTCGGCATTTTGCGCTGAAATGCGACGGCTTCTCGATGCTGGATGTCGTGATCTCGCATGAATTAGGCATTCCCGCCGTGATCCAGCTGGGCTTTTTGGACAACAATGGCGACGGCTCCCTCTACGAGGGCGACGCCCACGCGTGGATCTACACGCCTCAGGGGATAGAGGAAGCGACCGCCTTCGCGGGCGAGCAGTCCCCGCTTTACAGAAAAGTCGTGAAAGACGAGGACTGGCAGAAAGAGCTTGAATACATCCGGGAGCGCGCCCTCCGCATGGAGCAACGGCTTGCCGGGCTTTTGGAAGAATGGAAACTTAGCAAAGAGGAACAAAAGCTGAAAGAAGCCGCCGCCCGAAAGGCGGCCGAACTCAAATCCCTCGAACAGGGCCTCGCCGCCGAGGCCGCGGTAACGGACGCGCAGTACTACGCGAAATTGAATACCGCGTACGGCAAAAAACTCCGCGAAATGCAGATCGGGTCGCTCTCCAAGAAGCAGGCCGAAACGCTTTTGGAAGAGTGCGTGGAGCTGTTCTACAGCGACGCCCCCGGCGTATCTTCGAATAAATTCGAACTCATGGCGACCGGACATTTGCTTTTCGGAGCGATGGCGGAGATCGAAAGGCATTTCCCCGGACTTAAGGACCGGACAGCAGCGGCCCGGAGGGGGCTTTTCGAGGCGTTGCAGAATGAAGCAGGGAAACTTAACTGGAAGCTCGAGGAGCCCTACCACCGGCCCGTGACGTGGGAGCTGGGAGAGGGCACCGGCGTGGCGAGCGATTTTATGAAATTCGACAAGAAAGTGATCGACGAGGGAGCTATTCCCGTAAGCGTAAGAGAGGAGGTCTTGCCCGAAGGAAGCGTTCTGAAATTTGCGGATGGCAAAACGGAAATTTACGACGCTCGAGGGCGTTTGGTGGAAGTAAGAATGCGTGAATTAGAAGATGCGGAAAAGCCGGCGTCTCCCGGCCCGGCTCCCCGCGGGGGTGTTGGTAGAGTCTATCCTGCAGCGCTCGTTTTGGATTTTCTCACCGGCAGGCCCGTGGGGGAGCCATTGACCTGGGATTTCGGGAATCGCCCCCCGATTC
>CAZBAY010000078.1:0-4152 GCA_964489945.1 uncultured Planctomycetia bacterium | reverse complement strand
TACTTCTAAGCAGAAAGATTTACTTAAAAAACGTGTCAAAGGCGAGCAACTGTCAAAAACTGAGAAAGAGTATTTCTCTAGAGTCGTGAATAAACGGTTAAAAGCTCTAGCTAACGACCACTTACATGATTTTGTTAAATTAACAGCTAGTTCCTATTAATATACCGAACAAACCCGAATATGCCGGACCCCGTCCCAATGGCACACTGGCTTCTAAAATCCGATCCTGAGACTTATTCGTTCCAAGACCTTGTCCGCGATAGATCCACCTCTTGGGACGGCGTCAGAAACTACCAGGCACTAGCACCTTAGATGAGATCACTGCTGACAAAAAAATCATTTGCCGCTAAAAAGAATATCGAGATAAAAGATATTCAGTTAACAGATGATTTTAAAGCGGTGCTGGAATTAATGAAAAATGGCGATGAGTGCCAATTTGTCACAGGCCGTGCGGGCACCGGAAAATCCACCTTATTGCGTTATTTCAGGGCCACAACCGCTAAAAATGTAGTTGTTCTCGCGCCCACGGGGATCGCCGCTATCAATGTCAGCGGGCAAACCATCCACTCATTTTTCCAGCTTCCGCCGAGATTTATTCAAGAAAGCGAGGTAAAGCTTCTTGGCAAAACCAGGTCTTTGGTTCAAAAAATAGACACGCTTGTCATTGATGAGGCATCGATGATAAGGGCCGATGTGATGGATGGGATAGACTTGTCACTTAGGATCAATCGCTCAAACAATAAGCCGTTTGGCGGAGTCAAAATTATTTTGATCGGAGATCTATTTCAACTGCCGCCCGTTGTAGGCCGGGACATGAATGAATTCTTTGAAAAGAAATACCAAAGCCCTTTCTTTTTTAGCGCCCGGGTATTTGGGAAATTAAACATCCGCTGTTTTGAACTCACTCATATATTTCGTCAATCAGAGCCTAAGTTCATCTCTTTATTGAACAACATTCGTGAGAATAAACATACAGACAACGATATGACACTTCTTAACTCACGTTTCATTGACGACGACACTTTTGATGAGGATGAGGTATTTGTTGTTCTCACCGCGACCAATGAGGCGGCTTCCAGGATAAACGCGTATAACCTTTCAAAAATTGAAGACGAGCCGTATCAGTATCAGGCAAAAGTCGCCCAAAAGTTTGAGGAAAGAGAATACCCCAATAACTATTCTCTGATACTCAAAAAAGGCGCCCAGATCATGATGATCAAGAATGATGTGGAAAAAAAGCGCTGGGTCAATGGATCGATCGGTTTTGTTGAAGATTTGACAGAGTCCGCTATAAGGGTCAATATTAGCGGAAATGTTTACGATGTTCCGCGCAATAAGTGGGAAAAAATACAGTACGTCTACAGTGAAGCGGCTGATCGCATTGAGCCTAATGTTATCGGTACTTTCGAACAATTTCCTCTTAAGCTTGCATGGGCTATCACGATCCATAAAAGCCAGGGGCAGACGTTTGACGATGTGGTGATCGACGTGGGTAATGGCGCGTTCGCGCACGGGCAAGTCTATGTGGCGCTTAGCAGGTGCACGAAGCTTGAAGGGATAAGGCTTAAAAAAAAGATCCATGCGTCAGATGTTATTTTTGACAGCCGTGTTCTTGAATTTCATAAGAATTTTAATTGATTCATACCGGACCAGGTCCCGATGACGGCGGACGGGGGCCGTCTCTCCGGCGTCTTCGGTGGCCTTCTAGTCCGCCGGTTTTCCGTGAGGCAGCCCGAGATGTTCCGGGTGGTCGAAGCGGTTTCGGCGCGGCGACTGACCTCACTCGACAAGGCCGCACTCTGCGAACTGGCGCAGACCGCGATGGACGTCGAATTCGACGGCTTGGGCGGCGATTTCCTTCAGGCGGGCTGTGGACCCGGCGGCGCCGCGATCGTGATCGCTCACGCCAAGCGCCGCAGCCGGGCTTTCGCGGTGCACGACCCGTTCGGCGGCGGACCGGACGCCGAAATACGGGCACGGCGCGAGCTCGCGGCCCACGGTGCCGATGAGCGCCTGAACGTGCGACTCGTCCCGGGGCCGTACGAGGAGACGCTGGCCCCTGACGGAGCGCTGGCGCTCGCACACGTGGACTGCGGCGAATACGACCCGATGCGGGTCTTACTCGAGCGCCTGGCGCCGCGGCTTGTGCCCGGCGGGCACCTGATCGTCGACGACTATCGGACCCGAGAGGAGTGCCGGCAGGCCGTGGACGACTATTTCCGCGGCAAAGGGGGTTTCCGGCTCGTCCGCAAAAGCCGCCTGCACGTGATCAGGAATTATACCGGATCAGGGTCCCGTAAATAAAATGACTGAGATTTACGTCGACTCCGACGCTTGTCCGGTCAAACCCGAAGTGATCCGTGTGGCCAAGCGGTATGGGCTCGGGGTGACGTTCGTGTCTAATTCCTGGATGCGCCTTCCCGAAGAGTGGGGCGCGAAGATGGTCGTCGTCGAGGGACAGTTCGACGCGGCGGACGACTGGATCGTCGAGCGCGTCGTGAAGGACGATATCGTCGTGACGGAGGACATCCCTCTCGCGCACCGCTGCATCAAGGCAGGGGCGCGGGTGATCGGGCCCAAAGGGCGTCTTTTCACTGAAGAAAATATCGGAAACATCCTGGGGACACGCGACTTTCTGCACGTCCTCCGCGGGGCGGGGGAGATCTCGGGCGGGCCGGCTCCATTTCAAAATGAAGACCGGTCGCGGTTCCTTCAAGGGCTCGATCAGATCATCCAAGAAATTAAAAAAAGCGGACCCCGTCCGAAATGATAAAAATTTAATGGGCCAATCACCGGTCGCGGCCGAGAAACACATCCGTGACATTCTTTCACTCGCGATCGAATATTCGGATGCGCGCGCGGCCGTGGTGGTATCGGATGCGCGGTGCGCTCTCGCGGTCACCCTGACAGAGGCTTACCGCCGCTGTCTTCCTAAAGCAAAATTTATTGATTTTGACGCGGTGTCTCCGGAAACGGTGCTTTCGGCTTTTGAGTCCCTGGCGTCTTCAGATCTCGTCGTACTCATTCAATCCACCAGCTTTCGCCTCGAGGCTTTCCGTATTCGCGTCGATCTATTTAGCCGCTCGATAAAAGTCATCGAACATCCGCATCTTTCCGGTATGCGGGACGAGGAAGCGCGGACCTATATTGACTCGCTGGCTTATGACGCGGAGTATTATCGCGGCGTGGGCCGCGCGCTTAAAAAGCGCATTGATGAGGCGCGTGTCGCGGCCGTCGAGAGCGGTGGTGAACGCCTCGTCTTTGAATCCGGCTTCGAACCCGCAAAGCTGAACATCGGCGACTATGCCGGTATGAAAAATGTCGGCGGCCAGTTTCCCATCGGCGAAGTTTTCACGGAAGCGCGGGACACAGAGGCCGTAAACGGACGCGTGCGAATTTTTGCTTTTGGTGATACCTCCTTCAGGGTCAATAAACCCGAAAAGCCCATCACGCTTGTGGTGACTAAAGGCAGAGTGACGGACGCCGTCGATCCGCCTCCGGAGTTTGAGCGGGTGCTTGCCAATATCCGCGCCGACGAGGGAGAGGTGTGGGTGCGTGAGCTCGGTTTTGGCATGAACCGCGCTTTTACTCAAGAGCGTACCGTGAGCGACATCGGCACGTACGAGCGCATGTGCGGCGTTCACTTATCGCTCGGCGCCAAACACACGATCTACAAAAAGCCCCGTTTTACACGCAAAGACGCCAGGCATCACGTCGACATTTTTGTCGCCACAGGATCCGTGATCCTGGACGATGAGGTCGTGTATCGCAATGACGCCTGGCAGGTATGACTAAGGTGAAATTTCTGGTAGAGTATCATGTTTGGGAGGAGGACCGCGTTGGATAAAAAGCACGAAAGCTTTCAAGGACTGGGCATCACGCCGGAAATCCTCGGGGTGATCGACGGGATGCAATTTAAGATCCCGACACCGATCCAGCAAAAGGCCATTCCGATCGTGATCGAGGGAAAAGATGTGCTCGGGATCGCTCAGACGGGCACCGGCAAAACACTTGGGTTCGGGATCCCGATGATCCAGCGTCTGGTGCAGGGGCCCGGGCGCGCGCTGATCCTTGTGCCCACACGCGAGCTGGCTCTCCAAGTGGATGAGACGATCCGAAAACTCGGGAATCCTTTTAATATCCGTTCGGTCA
>CAZBAY010000077.1:0-9907 GCA_964489945.1 uncultured Planctomycetia bacterium | reverse complement strand
TCCCACTGGTGCTCGCCGCGGTGGTGTATTACGCGATGCTCGAGGGCGCCTCGTTCGGGTTTCTGGCCGGATGTTTCGCGGGATTTTTTATGGATCTCTTCGGCATTGACCGCATCGGCAGCCAAATGGTGATCTTCGGCTGTCTCGGCGCATTTTCGGGGATCGTGGCCTCCAAGATCTTCAGGGACAGTCTTCTTACGCAGCTTTTTCTTCCCGCGATGGGCACTTATTTCGTCGCGCTGTCGAACCTGGCGCTTGTTCGCGCGTCCGACGCGGAAGGTCCCGGCGGGTGGGCGCTCCTTTGGCACGCCTTCAACGGGCCGCACCTTATTCTGACGGCGGTCCTCTCGCCATTCGTTTTCCGTTTCTTGAAAAAAGTATCCATTGTTAAAAAGGAACGCAGCAGCATCTGGAGGGTGGGGTGAAAGCCACGCGTCTTACCTTTCTCATGCTCGCGGGCTTCGCTGTGCTTTTGGTGAATCTTGCGTGGATGCAGATCGTCAAGGGGGGTCATTATCGCGCGCTTTCCGAAAGGAACCGCATCCGCGTGATCTTTCTGGAGGCGCCGCGCGGCCAGATCCTCGACCGGAACGGGGATGTCCTGGCCACAAGCCGCCTGAGCTTTAATTGCTCCGCGATCCACCGTGAAGCAAAGTCCCGCATCAAGGAAAGCTGCGGGGTCATCGGGCCCATCCTCGGTGTTGAGCCGGCGGAGCTCGAAAAACGATTTTTCAAGAGAAAGGCCGGGTCGTTCAATACCGTGCTCTTGGCCGAGGACATTCCCGCCGCGCAGGCGATCGCGATCGAAGAAAGACTGGATGCCCTGCCGGGTTTTCTCATTGAAACGCGGCCGCAGCGGATCTATCCTTTGGGAGAATCCGCGGCGCATCTGATCGGTTTCACGGGGCCTGTCAGGGAGGATGAGGTGGACACGCTGGAGGCACGCGGATACCGGCAGGCGGACTGGCTCGGGCGTGACGGCGTCGAGAAAATTTATGAGAACTTTCTGCGCGGATCGTCGGGCGGTTTGCAGATCGAAGTGGACAGCCGGGGAAGGCTCGTCCGCGCGCTCGGGGTCAGGGAACCCAAAGAGGGAAAAGACCTTCAGCTTACCGTGGACGCCAAGCTCCAGTCTTTGGTCCAGGGCCTGATGCGGGACCGCAAAGGGGCGATCCTTGTGCTGGAGCTCAAGGAGGGAGGGCTTTTGGCCGTGAACAGCTCGCCTTCCTTTGATACCAATCTCTTCGCTTCGACGCGCGGCCGCAAGGACGTGGGAAAATACCTGAGCGGAAATAATTCCCCGATGATGAACCGGGGCATTCAGGGCCAGTACCCGCCGGGATCGATCTTCAAAGTCGTGACGGCCTCCGCGGCGCTTGAGCGGGGAAAGATCACTCCCGCAACGACGTTCGTCTGCGCCGGACATTCCATGGTCGGCGGCAACCGGTTCCGCTGCTGGAATGAAACGGGACACGGGCCGCAGGGCCTGGCCGAGGCCTTTGCCCACTCGTGCAACGTGTATTTTTACCGGGCGGGACTGGCGAGCGGAGCGGACGCGATCTTCGAGCGGGCGGTCGACTTCGGCTTCTCAAAGACGTCGGGCATCGATCTGCCGGGTGAAAAGCGGGGTTTCGTGCCTTCCAGAGATTGGAAAAAACGCCTCAACCGCGGGCCGTGGTATGACGGCGAAACCGCCAATCTTTCGATCGGCCAGGGTTCGCTTCAGGTGACGCCGCTCCAGGCGCTTGTCATGGTCTCCGCTGTCGCGACGAACGGACAGCTTTTTAAGCCTCACGTGATCGAAAAGGTCCAAGGCATCAAGGCCTCGGAGCGCCGCGCGCGGCCGATGACCGTCTCCCGGCACTGGAAGGGGATCAAGGACGGACTCGACCAGGTGGTCAATTCCGACACCGGCACGGGCAGGCTTGCCCGGAACGCCGACGTGCGCGTCGCGGGGAAAACCGGGACGGCGCAATCGGGCCAGGACCGGACGCACGCTTGGTTCGTCGGCTTCGCTCCCGAGGAAGATCCCAAAGTGGCGATGGTCGTTTTTCTGGAACACGGAGGGCGCGGCGGCGTGGATGCCGCGAGCCTCGCGGCGCCCGTATGGAAATGGCTCAAGGACGCGAAATACGTTTAAATGCGAAAAAAGATCAATTTCCAGCAATTTGACAAGACGCTTTTTTTCACGCCGATCATTATCTTTGCCGTCGGCATTCTAAGCATCTACAGCGCCTCTTTCAAGGCGAGCCAGTCGTTCAACAACCCTCTCGTCCTGAAGCAGATCCTCTGGATGGGGGTGGGGGCGCTCCTGACGCTTCTCGTCGTCCGGATCAACTATTTCCGACTTCAGGACTTCGTCTGGCCGTTCTATGGGGTGAGCCTCGCGCTTCTCGTTCTCGTTCTTTTTATGCCGGCGAGGATGGGCGCGCACCGCTGGGTCAGCCTGGCAGGTTTTAATTTTCAGCCCTCGGAGATGGCGAAGCTTGCCGTGATCCTCGCGCTGGCGCAATTCTTCACCAGTAACAAGTTCGAGCACAGCTCTAATTTCCGGAGGCTCGTCCCGTTCTTGATCGTCGGCGCGCCTTTTCTTCTTATCTTAAAACAGCCGGATCTGGGAACGGGCCTCACGCTGGTGCCGGTGCTCTTCGTCATGCTCTATTTTTGGGGCGTGCGGGCCAGGACGCTTTTTCTTCTCATGCTCGTGGCCGTGATCGCGGCCCCTTTTCTGTTTTATTTTCTTAAGGAATACCAGAAAGCGCGGCTTCTCGTCTTCATGGACCCGAACCTTGACCCGCTGGGCGCCGGCTACAACATCATCCAGTCGAAGATCGCGATCGGCTCGGGAGGGTTTTGGGGGAAGGGGTTCATGGGGGGGACGCAGAACCAGCTCAATTTCCTCCCGGAACGCCACACGGATTTCATTTTTTCCGTCATTGGCGAAGAAGGGGGGTTCCTGGCGTCCGCGGCCATCGTGCTCCTTTTTTGGCTCATCGTCCAAAAGGGCTTCCTTATCTGCGGCCAGACCCCGGACCGTTTCGGGAGCCAGATCGCCTGCGGTGTCACGACGATGATAGGCCTGCAGGCCTTGATCAACTTGGGCATGACCATGGGCCTTCTCCCGGTCGTCGGCATGCCCCTTCCCCTGGTAAGCTACGGGGGCACCTCCGTCGTCATCACGATGCTTTCCATCGGCCTCCTCCTCAACATCAAGATCCACCGCCCTCTCTTCTGAGCAACTATTTAGTTCACTAGTATTGACTAAATTTAATACCTAGTATATAATTTTAATCAGAAGTAAGCATTCCGGCGAGGTGACTAATGGAACAGCGCCAGAGCTTGAAAGCCTTTCTGGAAGAGACCGTCAAGCGTAACGGGACGGGTTTTTTCTTCGGGGAAGGGCTTTGCCCGGCCATGAGAATTGACAACGATGTTCAATTCGTTGACGACACCCGCCTCTCGCGCGAAAAGGCCGTTCAAATGGTCCTGGAATATCTCGACGAGGACCGGTTCAAGGTTTTTGAGCGGGAGAGAGAGCTGGACTACTCCTTCGGCATTCCGGGGGTGGGGAGGTTCCGCGCGAATCTTTTTTACCAGCGTGGCAGCATCGGCTGCGCGATCCGGACGCTGCCCCATGAGATCATGTCTTTCGAGCAGATGGGTTTTCCGGAAAACGTCGCGGAAAGCCTCCTTTCAAAACCGAGCGGCCTGATTCTCGTCACGGGCCCCACCGGCTGTGGAAAGACGACGACGCTCGCCGCGATGATCGATCATCTGAACCGGAATGAAGCCTATCACATCGTGACGGTCGAGGACCCCATCGAATATGTCTACAAGAACAACAAGTGCATGATCAACCAGCGTGAAGTGGGCTCCGACACGCATTCATTTTCCGAGGCGCTAAAGCGCGTCTTGCGGCAGGACCCGGACGTCATTCTCGTTGGGGAGATGCGTGACCTGGAATCCATGGAGATCGCGCTCCTGGCGGCTGAAACGGGGCATCTCGTTTTCGCGACGCTTCACACGCCGGACGCGTCGCAGTCCGTCAACCGTATCGTGCACGCTTTTCCGACGCAGCAACAGAACCAGATCCGCCTCCAGATGTCTTTTGTCCTCCAGGCCGTCATTTCGCAGCAGTTGGCGTCCAAGATCGGGGGAGGCCGGGTACTCGCGGTGGAGATCCTCTTGGCGACGCCGGCGATCCGGAACATTATCCGGGATGACCGTATGCACCAGATCTATTCGACGATGCAGATGGACCAGAAGGACGGCATGCGGACGTTTAACATGAGTCTCGACGATCTGGTGAGAAAGAACGTCATCACTCGGGAGGAGGCGCTCTCCCGGTCCCAGGATATCCAGGAGCTCGAGCGGCTTTTAAACGTACAAAAATTGGTAAAGCCAAAGGCCGGCTTGTTCAAACGGTAGAAGGGTCTTTTATGAAAAAAATGGTGCCAAAGCAGTTGGGTGAGCTTCTGATCGAGAGCGGGGTCATCACGCCCGCTCAGCTCAAGGAGGCGTTGGACGTTCAGAAAGAAAAGAACGAACTGATCGGGCAGATCCTGATCGGCCTCGGCTACGCGACGGAGCAGGCGATCGCGCAGGCGCTGACGGTCCAGTACGGTTTTCCGTACCTGCCGCTGGCGGATTACGAAATTGAACGCGACATCGCCCGCGCGATCCCGGAGTCCGTCGCCCGGCAGTTCGGCCTCGTCGCGGTGGACCGCCTGGGAACGATCCTGACGGTGGCGATGTCGAACCCGTTGAACACGCAGGCGATCGATGAAGTGGAGCGGCTCACTCATCTGAATGTCCAGGTATTCGTGACGACTCAGTCCGACGTGAACGAGGCCATCAAGAGGTGCTACAAGGATTAAGAAAGAGAGTAGTGACGGATGGTCGTAGCCATAAAAAAGCGGTTGGGCGAGATACTCGTCCAGAAGCTGGTCCTCTCGCAGGAGAAGCTCGAGAAGGCCCTCGAGGTCCAGACAGAAACTAAGGAAAAGATCGGCGAGGTCCTGATCAAGCTCGGTTATATCACGCGGGAGACCCTGCTTGAGATCTTAAGCGCGGAGCTCGATATCCCCGCGATCCATCTTTCCCGTTACAAGATCGAGCCGGACGTGCTGGCCATCGTCCCCCGGAAGATCGCCGAGCTTTACTGCCTCATTCCCATCGCGCGCTTCGCCAACACGCTGACCGTCGCCCTTGCCGACCCGATGAACGTCCACGCGCTGGATGATCTTCAACGACTTACCAACATGGAGATCCGCCTTCTCATCGCCGGCGAAAAGGACATCCGTGAGGCGATCGACCAGAGCTACGGCGAAAATGTCGGCCAGGCGATCAAAGATGTCATTGAGGGTATGGCGACCGATGAAAGCCTCGCCGTCGAGGACACCTCCGCGCTTCTGTCGCTGGAGAGCAGCGCGCAGGAGCTTTTGCGTCTGACTGAGGACGAGCCGGTGGTCAAGCTCACAAATTCCATTTTGACGGAATCGGTCCGGAGGGGCGCCAGCGACATTTTCATTGAACCCGAAGAGAAAAACCTCAGGGTCCGCTTTCGCGTGGATGGCGTGCTCCAGGAAGGGATCTCCACTTCCATCGCGATGCATCGCGGCCTCGTGTCGAGGATCAAGGTCCTATCGAATCTCAATATCGCGGAGCATCGCGTTCCCCAGGACGGACGATTCAAGATCAAGGTCCAAACGAGGGAGATCGATTTTCGCGTTTCCGTGATCCCTGCTTATTTCGGGGAGAAGGTGGTCCTCAGGGTCCTCGATAAAAGCCAGGTGATCCTCGATGTCGATAAATTGGGGATCGAGCCGGAGCCTCTCGAAGACTTGAAGAAGACGGCCAAGCATCCCCATGGGATGATCATCACCTGCGGGCCGACGGGTTCCGGGAAAACCACGACGCTCTATTCTCTCCTGAAATTCATCGACCGCCCCGAGATCAACCTCGTGACCGTCGAAGACCCCGTGGAATACCAGATCGAAGGGGTCAACCAGGTCGCGGTCCGGCCGGAGGTCAAGCTCACGTTCGCGCGGGCGCTGCGTTCCATTTTAAGGCAGGATCCCGATGTCATCATGGTGGGAGAGATCCGCGACTCGGAGACCGCCGATATCGCGATCAAAGCCGCGCTGACGGGGCATCTCGTCCTCACCACGCTGCACACGAACACCGCGGTGGGGAGCATCACGCGGCTGGTCAACATGGGGATCGAGCCTTTTCTGATCACCTCGAGCGTTCTGATGGCCGCTTCCCAGCGTCTCGTCCGGCGTATTTGCGCGCGCTGCAAGGAAAGTTATGAACCGAGCGCCGAGCTGATGCGGCAGTTGGGGATCTCCGAAAAGGACCTGAAGGCCTGCAAAGGGGTCCTTTCACGGGGGAAGGGCTGTCAGGCCTGCGGCAAAAAAGGATATGCCGGCCGAATCGTTCTGATGGAGGCCCTGACGCTGTCGAATCAGGTGAAAGAGTTGATCCTCAAGGGCGCGCCCGAGGAGGAGATCAAGAAAATGGGTTGTCAGCAGGGAATGAGAACGCTGCGGGAGAGCGGGATCGCGAAGATCCTCCAGGGCGTGACGACCCCCGAAGAAGTGATGCGGGTCACGGTGAGAGATGACTGACAAGGGCCGGTAAAATGAAAAATTTGAGCGAACGCATCATCGATGTACTGAAAGAATCCAATCGAGTGTCAGAGGCGGATATCGACAGGGCTTTGGCCACCTATGCCAAGGAAGGAAAAGGAAAGCTCAAGGATATTCTGGTGCGGATGGGAGTGATCACCGAGAAGGAGCTTCTCGGACTTTTGAGCGAGGAGCTCAAGATCCCCTTTTTGAATCTGGCCAAATACAAAGTGAACCGGGATCTGGCCCGGATCATCCCGGAGAAGATCGCGCGCAAGCATTTTGTCGTGCCGCTGGCTGAAATGGGCAGCTCGCTGACCGTGGCGATCCTCGATCCCTTCAATATTTTCGCGCTGGATGACATCGCCGTGGTCACCAAACACAAGGTGGGGTGCGTGATCAGCACCGAAAAGGACATTGAAGAAGCCTTGAACCGGCTTTATTCAAAAGAGACCGAAAGCATCGCCGCCGTCGCGGAATCGATCGGATCCGCCGGTGACTCCGTTGAAGTTTTGAAAGAAGAAGAGGGGATGGAAACCTCGAAGTCGGAGCGGGAAGGCGTGGAGGCGCCGGTGGTCCGGATGGTCGACCTTTTCATCCGTGAGGCGCTGAAGAAAAGGGCCAGTGACATTCATATCGAGCCCTACGAAAAACGAGCCCGCGTCCGCTACCGCATCGACGGGAACCTTGAGGAGGCGCTGGTCGTGCCGAAAAAGAGCCAGAACGGCGTCGTCGCGCGTATCAAGATCATGTCAAAACTCGACATCACGGAAAACCGCATTCCGCAGGACGGGCGTTTCAAGATCAAGTTGCGGGACAAGGAAGTGGATTTCCGCGTTTCCGTCCTCCCGGTGCATTTCGGCAGCAAGGTCGTCATGAGGATCCTCGACAAAAGCGCTTTTCAGGTCGGGTTGGACCATCTCGGGTTTTCCGCGGACGCTCTGGGGAAGATCAAGTCAGCCGTCGCCAAGCCCTTCGGAATGATCCTGATGACCGGCCCCACCGGCAGCGGCAAGTCCACGACGCTTTACTCTATTTTGAGCTTGCTCAACTCGCCGGATAAAAATATCATAACGGTGGAGGACCCGATCGAGTATCAGATGAAAGGTGTCACGCAGATCCAGGTAAGGCCGGAGATCGGGTTGGATTTTCCGAGCGGCCTCCGGGCGATCCTCCGGCAGAGCCCTGACGTCGTGATGGTCGGCGAGATCCGGGATTTTGAGACGGTCGACACAGCGATCAAGGCGTCGCTCACAGGCCAGCTTGTTTTAAGCACACTGCATACCAATGACGCGGCGGGCGCGATGACGCGCCTCGTTGACATGGGGGTCGAGCCGTTCCTGATAGCCTCCAGTGTTATTTTAGTCGTCGCCCAGCGCCTTTGCCGGAAGGTATGCGTTTACTGCAAGGAGAAGGTTGATATTCCCGGGGAGGTGTTCGAGCGAATGGGCGTTTCGCGCGACAAGATCTTTGCCAGCGACTCCAAACGGACGTTCTTCCGCGGCAAGGGCTGCTCTAGATGCAATAAGACCGGGTATCTGGGCCGGATGGGTATCCTCGAAACGCTGGCGGTCGACGACGAAGTAAGGGACCTGGTCCTTAAACAGGCGTCTTCGCACGTGATCAAGGAGGCCGCCGTCAAAAAAGGGATGGTCACGCTGCGCGAGGACGCGATGAGAAAATGTGCCGAAGGTTTGACGACGCTGGACGAAGTCATCCGCGTCACGTCGGGAGAGGAGTGAGATGGCCAGTTTCCGGTATAGCGCGAAGGACAAGGGCGGGCGGACGGTGTCGGGGGTCGTAGAATCGCCCGACGAAAGGACGCTCATCGATCTCCTGCGCAAGCAGGACCTCGTTCTCGTTTCGATCCGTCAGGAGAAAAAGCGGGAGAAAGTCTCGCTCTTCCTGGATTTCGGGGGCAAGGTCAAACTAGGAGAGCTCGTGCTCTTTTCCAGGCAGCTGGCCACGATGATCGAGAGCGGGATCCCTTTGGTGCAGTCGCTTGAGATCCTGACCGAGCAGATCGAGCATCGCGGTTTTAAGGCGATCGTAGGCACGATCAAAAAGGACGTTTCCACCGGCTCCAGTTTTCACGAGGCGCTCGCCAAGCACCCCAAAGTTTTTTCGACTCTTTACGTCAACATGGTGAAAGCCGGCGAATCCAGCGGCGCGCTCGACGACATCATGGACCGCCTCGCGACCTACCTGGAAAAAACGGACGCGTTGATCCGGAAGGTACGAACGGCCCTGACCTACCCGGCCGTCGTGAGCTTCATGGCCATTTCCATTACGCTCGGCATGATGATGAAGATCGTGCCGGTGTTCAAACAGATCTTCGCGGATTTCGGCGGCAAGCTTCCGGTACCGACGATGATCCTCATCACGATCAGCGATATGCTGGTGAACTATTTCTTCATGTGGGCCGGAGTGGCCGTCGCGTCATTCTTTCTCCTCGCCCGGTTCCTCAGGACTGAAAAGGGGGCACTCCTGCTCGATAATTTCAAACTCAATATGCCTCTCTTTGGGGTCCTTTTCCGAAAAGTCGCGGTGAGTAAATTCTGCCGGACGCTGGCCACCCTTGTGAAAAGCGGCGTGCCCATTCTCGCGGCGCTTGAGATCGTGGGCAAAACAGCCGGAAATAGGATCATCGAAGGGGCCGTCGACAAAGTCCGCGTCAGCATCCGGGAAGGGGAGAACATGACCGACCCCCTCCTCCGCGCTAAAGTCTTCCCGCCGCTCGTGGTCCGCATGATCTCGGTGGGTGAGCAGACGGGAGAGCTGGAGAAAATGCTGACCAAAGTAGCGGATTTTTACGATGACCAGATCGACAACGCCGTAGCCGGATTGACGAGCATCATCGAGCCCCTTGTCATTGCTTTCCTGGGGACCCTCATTGGGACGATCGTGGTTTGCATGTTCATGCCGATCTTCAAGCTTTCGTCCCTTGTGACGATGACGTTCGGGCTTTAAAAAGCGGGTTGACAAAAACGCATATTAGTATTATACTTTAGGCAGAAGTGGAGAGTTCTGATAAGGATTAATAAGTGAGTTGTTCTGGCAGGCGAAATGAAACGCTATCATCCACCGTTCTTACCTGCTCGCGATTCCGTTAGTCCTCGGCAGAATTTCTCTTTCAACGGCCCTCTTATCGGGGCAGAAGGAGAGACGTCATGATCATCCGTAAAAATACCGCGGGTTTTACGCTTGTCGAGATCATGATCGTGGTCGCCATTATCGGTCTTTTGGCGGCGATCGCGATCCCGAATTTCGTGCAAGCA